>VXWP01000038.1 GCA_009835325.1 Gemmatimonadota bacterium
GTCCGGCTGTTCCCTCAGGGAGATCCGGGGCCAGCTCGACGAACGCCTGGAAGACGCGCCGCAGTCCAGGCGGAAGATCGTGCAATTGTTCATCCAGTACAGCGAATATCTCTTCGATTTCGAGGAAAACGAGAAAACCCATATCGGCGGCACGACCTATATCGTGTCGCAGCCGGAGTTCGTGACGGACTACACGAAGCTTTCGTCGCTGCTGCAGTTTCTCGAGCACAAGCGGACGGTGGCACACTGGCTGAGCGAGCGCCATCACGACAACCGGATCGCCGTCACCATCGGGCGCGAGAACGGGCAGCGTGAAGTAACCTCGTGCAGCGTGGTGACTTCGACCTACCGAATCGGCGACATGACGGGTGTTATCGGGGTGATCGGCCCGACGCGCATGCCCTACGCGCGGCTGATGTCCGTCGTCGGCTACACGGCGAGGTACCTGAATACGAAATTCGCTTGAGTCTCAGGGGTTTTCGTACCGAACCGGTTTACCAGCGGACGTGAGCGATCACGCCCGCTTCGTTTTGATATGCCGGTCGCGTCCGGGCGTTACCGGGCGGACATTGCAGAACGGGCAAAAGCGGTAGAATGGACTGAACGGACTGAACCGAAAACGGTCGTCCGTGCTGAATTCCGGCGTAGTGACAGGAGGTTTGAAGTGTCTATGGGCAAGGAAGAGGAAGCAGCAATCGAGTCTGCGGCGTCGCCCGGTGACGCAGCCGAAGTGACCGGGACCACGGCGGAGGATAACGACCCGGAGGCCGGAGAGGATTCCGAGGCCGGGGCCGATTCCGCGGCCGGAGAGGATTCCGAGGCCGGGCCGGACCATGGCGCCGAACCGGGTAACGGACCGGCGGCCGGGGCGAAGGATCAGCCCGGCGGGGCCGCGTCCGGCGACGAAGCGGACTCCAGGGAGCCATCGGGTGGGGCTGCGGTCGATGCGGAGGAAGATGAACAGACCAGGCTGGCCGAGGAGGTCCTGCTTTACAAGGACCGCCTGGTACGCCTGGCCGCCGAGTTCGACAACTACAAGAAACGGACCGGCCGCGAGTTCACCGCGCTGGTAAAGAACGCGGGTGAATCGCTGATCACCGAGCTGCTGCCCATCCTCGACAACATCGAAAGGGCCCTCCAGGCTCCGCAGACCTCCGACGAGACCCGGTCCTTCGCCCAGGGTTTCGAGATGATCCGGCAGCAATTCCTGGAGAAACTGGAGAAGGCGGGGATGAAGGAGATCGCCGCCGAGGGAACGCCCTTCGATCCCACGCGGCACGAAGCCGTCATGGCCGTAGAAAACGAAGATCACCCGGCCGATACGGTGATCAACGTGGTCGAAAAGGGCTACACACTCAATGAAAAAGTCCTGCGCGCGGCCAAGGTCATCGTAACACGCGCGCCGGTGAAATCACCGGACCAGGCAGACCAGGCGGACCAGGCAGACCAGGCAGACCAGGCAGACCAGGCAGACCAGGCGGAAACGGAGAACCAGGACGGCAACCAGGCGTCGGGATCCAGTGGAAGATGAATAAACAGGACTACTACGATACCCTGGGCGTGGCGCGCTCGGCATCCGAGGACGAAATCAAGAAGGCGTACCGGAAGCTGGCCATGCAGTATCATCCGGACCGGAACCCGGACGACAAGGCAGCGGAGGAGAAATTCAAAACGGCCGCCGAAGCCTACGAGGTGCTCAGCGATCCGGACAAGCGCACGCGGTACGACCGGTTCGGCCACCAGGGCGTGGCCAGCGACTTCGGATCGGGCGGCTTCCAGTGGACGGACTTTTCCCACGCCGGAGACTTCGAGGACATCCTGGGGAACCTGTTCGGGGGCGGCATATTCGGCGACCTCTTCGGCGGGCGGACCCGTGGGAGGGCAAGCAACCGCGGCGAGGATCTGCGGGTGAACCTCAAGTTGACCCTTGAGGAACTGGCCCAGGGCGTCAGCAAGACGATTCGCATCAAGCGTTACGTGCCCTGCGACAGCTGCGATGGAGTCGGCGCCGCCGACCGGGACGGCGTGCGGACCTGTCCCACCTGCCACGGTCAGGGCCAGGTGCAGCAACGTGCGTCCTCCCTGTTCGGCGTCGTGATGAACGTGACGACCTGCCCGAACTGCCAGGGGCAGGGGAAGACCATCGACCGGCCCTGCAGCGCGTGCGAGGGGCAGGGCAGGCAGGTGAAGACGGTTACGGTCAAGGTGGATATCCCGACCGGCGCCGGCGACGGGAACTACATGCGACTTCAGGGCCAGGGCCACGCGGGGATCCGCGGCGGACCGGCGGGCGACGTGCTCGTCGTCATCGAACAGGAGTCCCACGAGTACTTCGAACGGCAGGACGACGACGTCATCTACGTCATGCCGCTCAGTTTCAGCCAGGCGGCCCTGGGTGACCAGGTCGAAGTCCCGACCCTCTCGGGCAAAGTCCGTCTCACCATCCCCCCCGGTACCCAGTTCGGCAAGGTGTTCCGGCTGCGGGGCAAGGGCATGCCCCACCTCAATGGTTACGGCCAGGGCGACCAGCTCGTAAAGGTCATCGTGTGGACGCCCACGGAACTCACCGGCCGGGAAAAGGAACTGTACCAGGAGTTGTCCCGCCTGCACAGCGGGAAGACACCGGAAAACGACCGGGGATTCCTCAACCGGATCCGGGACGAGTTGTTCGGCGACTGAGCCGCTGCGGAAACTCGAACTCCGACCCGCGTCCGCCCGATCCTCGCCTATGCGCCACTGGGTTGAAGTCACCATAGCCGTCTCGCCCGAAACCGAAGAAGCGATCGTCAACGCGTTCTGGGAACTGGGGTCCAGCGGGGTCCAGCAATCCGGGGATGGAAGTATCGGCACATCCGATCGCGTAACGGGCTTCTGGCCCGATCGGCCCGGAGTGGACGAGAAACTTCACCGGGTCGCACGCCTGTGGGAGGAACTTCGCAACCTGGGCCTGGCGGAAGGTCCTTGCCGGATCTCCACGCGCAGGGTTTCCGAAGACGACTGGTCCGGGAAATGGAAAGCGCAGGTGGGGCCCGTCCGGGTCTCGGAAGGGCTCACGGTCGCCCCGCCCTGGTCCGAGGTGCCCCAGTCCAATCGCTCGCTCGTGGTGCGGATCAACCCGGGCACCGGGTTCGGCACGGGCGGCCACGAAACCACGCAACTGTGCCTTCGGCAACTGGAAAAGCGGATCAGGCCGGGAGACCGGGTGCTTGATGTGGGATCGGGTTCCGGCGTGCTCTCCATTGCCGCGGTCCTCCGGGGCGCCTCCCGGGCGACGGGCATCGATATCGATCCCGAGACCCTCGGAAACGCGCGCGAGAACGCCCGGCTGAACGGGGTGGCCGACCGTGTCGACCTCCATGCCGGCCGCCTGGATCATCCTGCGGTGAGCGGCCGCTACCGGGTCGTGGTCTCCAATATCAGCGCGGCCAGCCTGACCGCCATGCTTCCCGGTTTCGCAGCCCACCTTCACCCCGGTGGCGAACTGATCCTGTCCGGACTGCTCATCGAGGAAGCCGGGTCATTCGAAGCTTTGCTGGCCAGCGAAGGATTTTCGCTGATCGAGCGGGAGACCCAGGGCGTCTGGTGGGCCGGCGCGGCTGTGCCGGCGATCTGACGGATGGCGACCGGCCGTTCCGGTAACGGCCGGACGGCAAGCCATGATCGGTGGAATTGATGGAATTCAGCTACGTGCCCCCGGAACGGATCACGGGAAATTCGGCCTTCGTTACCGACAAGGACGAACAGCATCACCTGGCCCGCTCATTGCGGAAGAAACCGGGGGACGCCGTGCATTTCGTGGACGGCGAAGGCTGGATCTACGACGGCGTGCTCGTAAGCTTGAAGCCGGAGATCGAAATCCAGATCCGGGACCGCCGGAGAGACCGGGAGACGGAATCGCCCGAAGTCACGCTCGCACCGTCGCTGCTCAAGGGGACGCGGCTGGACACCGTCGTCGAGAAGGCGACGGAACTGGGTGTTTCCGCCATCCTTCCCATGCGCACCGCCCGGACGGTGGCGGGCGGCAGGCCTGCAGGCAGGCAGGCCGGTCAACGGCTGGACCGCTGGCGGCGCATCGCCCTGAGCGCGATGAAGCAGTCGCTGCGCGCCCGATTGCCCCGAATCGAACCGGTCACGAGCATTGGGGACGTCGTGGGGACCGCGTCATCCTACGACCTGGCCCTCATCGCCTGGGAAGAGGAAGGGGAAAGGCGCCCGGGCCTCGCGGCGGGCCTCGACGCGACGGCAAGACGCGTCCTGCTGATGATCGGTCCCGAGGGCGGTTTCGCCGGGGAGGAGATCGCCATGGCCCGTGAGGCGGGCATGGTGACGGTTTCCCTGGGACGCTCGCGCCTGAGGTCCGACACGGCGGCCATCGCGGGACTGGCCCTGCTCATGGCGGCGCTGGACGCCCCGTGAGCGAGACTGACGGGAGTCACCGCCCCGTGTCAAGCACGAGGCACAATGGAGGACGATAACATGTCCGAGTGTCTGTTCTGCCGGATCGTCGCCGGATCGCTGCCCACCGAATTCGTCTACGAAGACGAGCACGTCGTGGCCTTCCGGGACATAAACCCCGCGGCCCCGGTGCATATCCTCATCGTGCCGCGGGAGCATATCGAAACGGTCGCCGACCTGGGCAGCGATGGGACCGGAGTCATGAGCCGGCTCACGGCGGCGGCGAACCGGATCGCCCGGGAAACCGGCGTCGACACCGGCGGATACCGGCTGATCGTCAACTGTGGCCCGGACGGGGGCCAGACCGTTTTCCATCTCCACATGCACCTGCTCGGCGGCCGCAAAATGCCCGAGCTGGCCGCTTGAGCGGCGAGGGGCGGGACGAAGGGCGCATATCGGAATCAAACGAATTAATCTCCTTGCTTTTTCTACCGGTCCATGGCATATTAGATAGGCTTGAATAGAGACGGAGAGTAAGACTTGGTTCACCCGATTCGAGAGGCATGAGAGGGGGTGTGAGGATGCCAGGTATTCGTGTCAGGGAAGGAGAACCGTTCGAAAAGGCCCTGCGTCGTTTTACCAAGACTTGCGAGAAAGTCGGCATCATGTCTGAAATACGCAAGCATCAGCATTTCGAAAAGCCAAGCGCGAAACGCAAGCGCAAGCTGAACGCGGCGAAGCGGAAGAATCAGAAGCGGCTCCAGCAGGAAAGATACTGAACGACCGGAGCGGGTCATGGCGCTTAAAGAGCGTTTGACGGATGACATGAAGTCGGCACTCAGGAACCGGGAGACCGTACGCCTCGGACTGGTCCGCATGATACGCGCGCAGATCAAGAACCGGGAGATCGCCAAGGGGAGCGACCTGGAGGACGAGGAAACAGTCGAGGTGGTCTCTTCCCTGATCAAGGCCAAGAGAGAAGCGCTGGAATTCGCCGTCAAGGGAGATCGAAAGGACCTGGTCGCCCAGGCCGAAGAAGAGCTGGAGATCCTTGCGTCCTATCTTCCGGAACAGTTGTCCGAGGAAGAGATCAGATCCGTCGTCCAGGAAGCCATCGACCAGTCCGGCGCAGCGGGACCGGGAGACCTGGGCAGGGTCATGGGCGCGGTCATGCCCCGGGTAAAGGGCCTGGCGGACGGCAGGCTCGTCAACACCATCGTGCGGGAATGCCTGGCCGGCCTGGCCACGCAGGACATGCAGTCCGTGCAGACCGGATAATACTCTTTATATCACGGTCTGCGACGGTCCTGATTTCGAAGCCTCTCCGAATCCCCGGGGAGGCTTTCCGTGTTTTGATGCCATGAACTGGATCGATATCGCCATCGGGATCCTCGTAATCTTTCAGGCGGCAACCGGCTTTGGCAAGGGAATCGCCCGGAGTCTGCTCGACCTTGCGGGCATCGTCGCGGCGGTGGTCATTTCCCTGACCCAGTTCGGTCTGGTGTCCGATTTCATCGGGCGCATGACCGGCATTTCCACTGGATGGCTGCACTGGTTCAGCCTGTTCGTCTGCCTGGTCCTGTCGCTCGCGCTGGCCAACGTCGTGACCGGCGTGGCCGGCCGGTCGTTACGGGGCGCTTCAAAGTCCCTTCTCGACCGCGTGGCCGGATTTCTGCTCGGCGGCGCGCGCGGCTGCGTCATCGCGAGCCTGCTGTTGATCCTTTACGCATTCATGCCGTTCTCCGGAACGGCGAAGACCCAGCTTGACCGGTCGTCCCTGGCACCGGAGACCATGTCCATCATACCGGCGATCATCGATACCGTCATGGACCGCGTCGCGCCCGGTTCCCCGCCGATCATGGAGAAACTGGCACGGTACCTGCTAACCAGGTAACCGGCCCGATGTGAGCGACCGAGCATGAAAATCGGTATACCTCCCCACACGCTGAAAGTACTGGAATTCGACGCCGTCAGGACCATGTGTTCGGAAAGAACGGTCTCCGCACCGGGCCACCGCCGGGCCATGTCCCTGGAACCGGGCAGAGACGTCGTCGTGATCGGGAACAACCTGCAGACCGTCACCGAGATGCGCGGATTCCTGGACCAGGCCGAAACGGTTCCCCTGCGGGGCATCAAGGACATCGGCGGGGCCCTGGAACGGGCCGGCGTGGCCGGAGCAAGAATGGAGCCCCAGACGCTGCTGGACATGGCCGACACCCTCCGGGTAAGCCGGCGCATGCGGGCATTCGGCCAGAGGTTGCGGAATCGTTCCACGGCCCCCCACGTCGGGTCCCTCACAGCCGGACTGGGAGACTTCCAGGAGATCGAAAACTCGATCGGTCAGGCCATCGACGGTGACGGCAACATACGCGACCACGCCAGTCCCGGGTTGCGGCGAATCCGCACGGACCAGCAGACCATGCGGGAGCGCGCGAGAAACTGGCTGCAGCGGTTCATCCAGTCGGAAGCCGGAGCCAAAGCACTGCAGGAACCGGTCATCACCATGCGGGACGGGCGGTACGTGGTCCCGGTACGCATGGACCACCGCGGCCAGGTGCAGGGCGTGGTCCACGACCAGTCGGCCAGCGGCGCCACGGTATTCATAGAACCCATCGGCGTCGTCGAATTCAACAACCGACTGCGCGAACTGATCGTGGCGGAAGGCCGCGAGATCGAGCGCATCCTGCTGTCCCTGACCGACCAGGTACACCAGCAGGTGGAAGCCATAACCGTTTCGTACGGCCTGCTGGGCCAGCTCGACTTCTTTCACGCGGCGGCCGTGCTTTCCATCGACCTCCGGGCCGCGCCGCCTCGGTTGAATACCGACGGGCACATCGTCCTGCGCAACGCCCGGCACCCCATCCTCGAGCTGTCGGACCAGTGCGAAACCGTCGTCCCGTTGAACCTGCAGGTCGGGGAAAGCGCGCAGACGCTCGTGATCACCGGTCCCAACATGGGCGGCAAGACGGTCGCCCTGAAGTCGATCGGCATCCTGACCATGATGGCCCAGTCCGGATTGCACATACCGGCGGACGACGACACCGAAATCGCCGTGTTCGACTCCATCTTCGCGGACATCGGGGACGAGCAGTCGATCGAGGCGAACCTGAGTACCTTCTCGGCCCACCTGGTGCATATCCGGACCATACTGGAGGAGGCTGACGATCACACGCTGGTGCTCCTCGACGAGCTGGGCGCCGGCACGGATCCATCTGCGGGGTCGGCCATGGGCATGGCCATCCTGGAATCGCTGACCCAGCGGGGGACCGTCACCGCGGCCACGACTCACTTCGATACGCTCAAGGCTTTCGCCACCCGGACCGCGGGGGTGGAAAACGGTTCGATGATCTTCGACGTGGAGACCCTGACACCTTCCTACCAGTTCAGGCAGGGCATTCCCGGCGCCAGCTACGCGCTGGAAATCGGCAGCCGGCTCGGCATGCCCGGTGACGTGCTCGAGCGCGCCTCCCGGTTCATGGGCAACGCCGAAAAGCGCCTGGACGAAGTCATCATGGAAGTGGACCGGAAGCACGAACTGCTCGTGGCCGCGCAGGAGCAGGCGGACCGGCTTCGCGCCGAACTGGACGGACTGAAACGGACCTACGAGGACCAGATCGCTTCTTACCGGCAAAAGGAACGCGACACGATCGCCGCCGGCCGGGAGAAGATGGACCGGCTGCTGAAAGACGCCCAGGCCGCCATCGACCAGGCGGTGGCCGCGGTCCGCAGGGAACAGGCCGCGGCCGGGGCCGTCGAGGCATCGCGCAAGACGGTCGGCGACCAGCGCGCGCGGCTCCAGCGCATGCTCGATACCATCGATTCAGCATCTTCTTCGGACGGGGACGCCGGGGAGGCTGCCGCGGACAGTACGGGCGCCGCTGCGGACAGTGCAGGCGCCGCTGCGGAACGCGCCGGGGAGGCCGCCGTGGAACCCTCCGTGAACTCCGGCACGGGACCCGCCCGTGAGGCCATTTCTGCGGGCGACGAGGTGTGGGTGGCGTCGCTGGGACAGGCGGGGAGCGTGATCCAGGTCCAGGGAGACCGGCTGCGCATCCGGACCGGCAGGATGGAGATCACGGCCCGGCGGTCCGAGGTCCGGTTGCATAAACCCGATCCCGCGCCGTCACGGGGAAAACCGGCAGGCCGCGTGGAAGTGCGGATGGACCGTCCACGCGCTGCCCTGACGGAACTGGACGTGCGGGGCTTCCGCGCCGGGGAGGCCATCGACGCCGTGGACCGCTACATCGACCAGACCACCCTTGATGACCTCAACGAAATCCGTATACTTCATGGTAAGGGTACCGGGGCCCTGAGCAGCGCGATCCAGGAGTTTCTGCAACACCACCCCCTGGTCAAGTCTTCCCATTTCGCCGAACAGCGCGACGGGGGGACCGGGGTGACCATCGTGGAGATGAAGGACTGAGCGCGTTCGCGCGCTGACGTCGCGCTGTCGCCGCGGTGGCGGGTTCAGACTGCGGCAGACGGACGATCCATATTCGATTTCAATTAACGTTCTTGAGGCAGGAGGGACGATCATGGCCTTTACGCTGCAACTGGGCGAATCCGCGCCGGGGTTCTCGCTTCCGGCGACGGACGGCAGGACCTACAGCCTGGACGATTTTTCGACCGCCGAGACGCTGGTGGTGTTCTTCACGTGCAACCACTGTCCCTACGTGACCGGTTCCGACGAAGTGACGCGCGTTTCCGCGGAGAAATTCGCGTCCCGCGGCGTCCGGTTCGTCGGGATCAACTCCAACAGCGAGGTTACCCATCCCGACGACGACTTCGATCAAATGGTCGTACGGATGAACGTCCATCGCTTCCCGTGGGTCTACCTGCGCGACCTGTCCCAGGATACCGCGCGGGCGTACGGCGCCCTCCGGACGCCCCACTTCTACGTCTTCGACCGGGACCGCAGCCTGGTCTACACCGGCCGCGGCGTCGACAGCCCCCGGGACGTGGACGGCATCACGGTGAACAACCTGGAAGCGGCCCTCGACGACGTAACGGCGGGACGTCCCGTGCGGACGGCGCTCACCAACCCCATAGGGTGCAACGTCAAGTGGGAGAACCAGGACGCGCACTGGATGCCGCCGGAGGCGTGCGACCTGGTGTGAGGATCTTCAACAAGCCCGCCCCAGGCCGGCGGCATACGCGGGGAGAGCGCCTTGGCGCGGATACCGGAAGAGCTCGTAGATTCGATCCGTTCGCAGGCAGACATCGTGGACGTCGTGTCCGACTACGTCACGCTGCGCCGATCGGGTAAGAACTACATGGGGCTCTGTCCGTTTCACGACGAGAAGACGCCTTCCTTCAGCGTCAACCCGGAGAAACAGATCTTCCACTGCTTCGGCTGCGGCAAGGGCGGCAGCGTGTTCACCTTCCTCACGGAGCACGAGAACGTCACATTCGTCGAAGCGGTCCACCACATCGCCCGGCGCCTCAACATCACCATACCCGATACGCACGGGGAACGCGAGGAAAGCAGCGAGGCGGAAAGCCTGGCGCGGGTGACCCGGTTCGCCGCCCGGTTCTTCCACGACCGGCTGATGAACAGCGGGCGGGATTCCATCGTCCGGCGGTACGCCGAACGGCGCGGGCTGTCCGAAGAGACGATAAAGTCCTTCGGGCTCGGCTACGCGCCCGATTCCTGGAACGACCTGCTCAGCACCGCCCAAAAACAGGGCATCGGCGCGGACTGGCTCGTCAAGGCCGGATTGGCCAAGACGGGTGAGCAGCGCACCTACGATGCCTTCCGGAAACGGCTCATCTTTCCCATACAGGCGCCGAGCGGCCGCGTGGTCGGATTCGGCGGGCGAGCGCTTTCCGACGAGGACCAGCCCAAGTACCTCAATTCACCCGAATCCCCCATCTACCGGAAGAGCCAGGTGCTCTACGGGCTGTACCAGGCCCGGGACGCGTTGCGGCGGCAGGGACAGGCGCTGGTCGTGGAAGGGTACATGGACCTGCTCGGCCTGCATGAACAAGGGATCCAGGGAGTGGTCGCCCTGTGCGGAACGGCGTTGACGCGGGAACAGGCCCGGCTCCTGGCGCGGTACGGGCAGCAGGCGTACCTCGTCTACGATTCGGACCAGGCCGGCGTACGGGCGACCTGGCGCGCCATCGAGCCCCTGGTGGAAAGTGGGCTCTGGACCCGCGTCGTGCGGCTGCCGGAGGACTACGACCCTGACTCCTACGTGCGGGAACACGGGCAGGACGGGTTCATGAAACTCGTCGAACAGGCCGATTCCCTGGCCGATTTCATGGGCTTTCACGCCAATCTCCAGGCAGCGGGCGATCGGGACGAAGTGTTCCGGATGCTGGCCGGCCTGATCCGAAAGACGACGAACCTGGTCCACCGGGAAATGTACCGGGAAGAAGCCGAACGCCGGTTTCCGGCGCTGCAGGGCCTGCTGGCCTCTGAGCTGCGGCACCCAGGCAGACCGGGCGGACCGGGCGGACCGGGCGGTTCGGGCACCGCGGGGCGTGATCGCCAGGCGACCCACGCTGCGCCGGCGCGGGACGGCGACGAGCGGGTGGAACGGGACCTGGTCCAGCTCATGCTCAGCGACCGGACCATCGCCGAACTCGTCGAAGGCCAGCTGGAGCCGCAGGACTTCAAGTATCCCCTGTACCGCCGGATCGTCGAACAGTGTCTCGCCGGACTGGGCGACGGGGGATCCTACGACCTTTCCGGCCTGATCGATACCATCGGCGACGACGAGGCCGCACGGGTGATCACGGAACTGATCAACACGTCGGACTCCGGCGTTCACCTGGAGCAGAGGGCCCGGGACCATATCGTCCGGATCAAGCAGAAACGGCTCAAGGAAAGCATGGCCCGCCTGATGGAACAGATCAAGCAAATGGAAACGGGAGGGCGAAGCAGCGAATTGAACGAAGCCATGGCCACCTACATGGAACTCAAGCAACAGGAAAAAGTCCTGCTGCGGTCGGCCCGCGGCGACTGAATTGCCGCCCCATCTTTTGCTTGACGATGACCCGCCGTTCGCCTATATTGGTCCCGCTTGTCGGGCATGCTGACTGGGCATCTACCATGGGCCTGTAGCTCAGTTGGTTAGAGCATCCGACTCATAATCGGACGGTCCCAGGTTCGAGTCCTGGCGGGCCCATTTGCCGGGCGCTTAGCTCAGCCGGTTAGAGTGCCACGCTCACATCGTGGAGGTCAGTGGTTCGAGTCCACTAGCGCCCATAGGGTGTAAAGGTTTACGTCGAAAAGCGGAGGCTTTCCTGAAGTCTCCGTTTTTTAATTGGGTCTGTCATGTATCGTCTCCTCGCCCTGGACATCGACGGCACGCTGCTCGACGGCAGGCGGGAAATGTCCGATGCCACGGTCGACGCCGTTCGGTACGCGGCCGGCCGCGGCGTCCACGTCACGGTGTGTACCGGGCGAAGCCTGCCCTCTGCCGAAGAGGCCGTGCGGCATCTGCCGTTGAACGTCCCCTACGTACTGAACAACGGCGCCATGATTTACGACGCCCCAGGTCGTCGCGCCAGGTATCTGCGAAACCTGCCGAGCCATCTTGCGATGGACGCCGTCCGGGTCTTTCGCGGTATCGGGTTTCATCCCATCGTGTATGGCCCCCTGCCCGAAGTGCAGTACTTCTACTACGACTCCTTCGATCCGGACAACCACGCGTTCATTGACTATGCAAAGCAGAATGCCGACCGCGTTCACCGGGTGGACGACGTCTGCGCGTTTCTGCGCCAGGACATTGCCTGCATCACGGTCGCCGAGCGCAACGAACGGGTCAATTCCCGGGAATCACACATAAGGGCCCAACTGCCCGATACGGGGGTGGTCTTCGAAATCAGCCCGTGGGACCCTGGCTACCACGTCATCACGGTCATGCCGGCCGGCGTGTCCAAAGGCGACGGACTGCGCAGGCTGGCCCGGCTTCTCGGGATCGGGCTCTCCGAGGTCATGGCCGTGGGGGACAACCTGAACGACCTGGAAATGCTCGACGTCGCGGGCCTGGGCGTGGCCATGGGAAATGGCCCCCCCGAAATCCTCGCCCGGGCGGATTATGTCACGGCTTCCGTGGACGACGAGGGTGTCGCCCGGGCTATCGAGCGCTTCATAAAGTGAATTGAAAGAGTTGCGGGCATGACCTACGACCTGATCGCCATCGACATCGACGGCACGTTGCTGACCTCGCGCCGCGAGGTCTCCCCGGTAACGCGCGAGGCGCTTCAAAGGGCCGTCTCGGCCGGGAAGCGCGTGGCGCTCTGTACGGGGCGAAGCCTGAACTCCGGCCGGGCCGCGGCGGAGCAGGTGCCGTCCTCCACGACGCTGGTCTTCCACAGCGGCGCGCTCATACTCGAGCACCTGGACGGCCCGTTGCTCAGGGCGCAAAACCTGCCCAGGGACCTGGCGGCCGACCTGGTCGATTTCTGCAGGCGGCGCGGTCACGACCCCCTCGTCTATGAACCGGTCCCGGAAAGCCGGTATATCTGGTTTGAATACCCCCGTACGGCGAACGGATGGCGAGAACGCTACCTGGAGGCCAATGCGGACAAGGCCTTCCAGGTGGACGGCCTGGAGGAGGTGCTGCACCGGGACCCGGCGCAGATCGCGGTGGCCGGAAGGGGATCGTCCATGCATGAACTGAAGGCGGAGCTGGCGGAATACGGCGACCGGATCGGCGTCATCTTGTCGCGCAGCACCCTGGTGGGCGACTACTGGTGCATGGAGATCGTACCGGCCGGCGTGTCCAAGGCGAAGGCCCTCGCTTTCCTCGGCGAACGCTACGAAATCGGAGCGGAGCGGATGATCAGTATCGGCGATAACTTCAATGACCTGGACATGATCGAATACGCCGGCCTCGGCGTGGCCATGGGGAACGCGCCCGACGCCGTGCGGCGCGCCGCGGACCGGGTCGCGCCGGACAATGACGCCGACGGGGTCGCCCACATCATCGACACCTGTCTGCTGTAAGCGCTTCCCCGGTCCGGCCGGTCCGGGGAGAATCATTTGATTTTTTAACGGATTTTCTTATCTTCCTGTATAACCCTGTTGACGCAGACGACGGACAAGACGAGAGATGGAGTCTGTACCGAAACAACATGACCCGTACCGGGACTAAGGAGATTGTCAAAATGACTCGAATGGTTATGGCTACCGCGGCGCTTTCCGCGCTGTTGCTGCTGATCGGAACCGCAGCGCCCCTGCATGCCCAGCATGACGATCCGAACATGGAATGGGTGATGGACGGCCCCCTGTTTGACCGTCTGGGCGGCGAAGAGATGATCATGGGCGTGATCGACGACTTCGTTGCCGCGGCCGTGGATGAGGAACCGTTGAAGGGTCATCTCGAAGGGGTCGACCAGGATGCGTGGAAGGAGACCCTGCTGGCCCAGTTCACTTTCGTCTCCGGCGGTGAAATCGAATACGACGGCAGCAGTTTCAAGGAAAGCCTGGCGGAAATGGGCATCGAGGAAGCCTCCATGGAGACCGTCGCCGATCAACTGACGATCGCGCTGGAGTTGAACGAGGCCTGGCCGGAAGACGTGGATGAACTGCTGGTCGCCCTGGAATTGAAAGAAGCCGAATTGACCGAAGAGGAGATGGCCGAAGAGGGGATGACCGAAGGGGAGATGGAAACAGGAAGCGGCCAGGACAGTGAGGCCGGGGACGCCGAAGCCAGCGACGCAGGGGAAGCCAGCGGCGACGCCGAAGCCAGTGAAACCAGCGACACCGGGGATGCGAGCAGCGACGCCGGAACAAGTGAAACCGGAGATGCCGCGGCGGATGGCGGGACCCGCAAGTAGCCTGACCCGCTTTTTCTACCGATTGCCATGACCGGGCGATGAGCGAAAGATCGTCCGGTCATTTATATATGGGGCGGACGCATGGCCATAGCGTACTTCGACTGCTTCTCCGGCATCAGCGGCGACATGATTCTCGGCGCGCTGGTGGACGCCGGCCTGGATTTCGATACGCTGAACAGCGAACTGGAGAAACTCCCCCTGGACGGTTTCCGGCTCACCCGAAAGACGGTGACCCGGCAGCTTATCGCGGGTACTAAGATCGATGTGATCGTCCGGACCGCGGAGGGCCGTGAAATCATCGAAGGCCCCGGCGAATCCGGACCCTTCCACGACCACGGGGAAGCGAGGCACCTGGAAGATTTGACCTCCGTCATCGAAGGCAGCACGCTCGACGGGGCCGTCAGAGGCCGGGCCATCGAGGTGTTCGATCACCTGGCGACGGCGGAAAGCAAAGTGCACGGCATCTCGAAACAGGAGGTACACCTCCACGAAGTCAGCGGGGTGGACGCTGTCGTGGACGTCGTGGGCGCCTGCATCGGCCTGGCCCTGCTCGACATAGACCGGGTTTACGCGTCGGCGCTGCCGGTGGGACGGGGATTTATCCACTGCGCGCACGGCCGGATGCCCGTCCCCGCCCCGGGCGCGCTTGAACTGATGCGCGACATGCCGGTTTACCACACCGGAATCGAAGGTGAACTGGTCACCCCGACCGGCGCCGCGTTCCTTAAAGCCACGGCCAACGGGCACGGAGTCCTGCCAAGGATGATTTTGAGGAAGATCGGCTATGGCGCGGGTACGAAGGATCTCCCGGAACACCCGAACCTGCTCCGGGTTTTTATCGGCGACGGTGTGGACTGACCGGGTCGAAGCGGACCCGTTGCCCACCGCTGCTTAAGTGGACAAGGCCATCATGTTGCTCCAACTCGCCCTGGACACGCCGCACGCGGATACGGTTCGCCGCCTGTTGGACGAGACCGCCGGCGACGTGGACATCATCGAACTCGGAACGCCCCTGCTGATCCGTTACGGGGTCGACATCATCGCCGGGATCAGGCGGGACCATCCCGACAAGAAGATCCTGGCGGATCTCAAGATCGCCGATGCCGGCGCCGTGGAATCGGGCCTTGCCTTTGATGCGGGAGCGGACATCGTAACCGTGCTCGGGACGGCCCACCCGGCCACGCTTCGGGAAGCGGTCGAGCGGGCGAAGCGCTCCGGCGGCCGGGTCATGGCCGACCTGATCACCGTCCGCGCATTGGACGAGGCGGTTTCCCTGGCCCGCAGGCTGGATCGGTCCGGGCTGGATTACATTTGTCTGCACACGGCTTTCGACGCCCGGGGGCCGGGAGGACCGGGCGGACCGGGCGGACCGGGCGATTCAGCGCGAGACCTGGAAGGCATAGGCCAGGTCGGCGCAGCGGTCGAACGGGCGGGGCTGGCCGTCGCGGGCGGACTGGACCCCGACTACATAAAGCGGTTGATACCGCACGGGCCGGACATCGTGATCGTTGGAGGTTACATCACCGGAAACGCCGACCCCGGCCGCGCAGTCCGTGCGGTCCGAGCGGTCCGGCAGAGCATGGAGACTGTGCATCGAGCCGATGGATAACGAGAGAGCCTCTCCCCCATTCGATGTAGTCGCCCAGTCCATCCTGGACGAACTCCGGCAGACGCTGAACCAGGTCTCAAGCGACGAAGTCGAGGCGCTGGTGCGGGAAGTCACTGGGGCCCGGCGGGTTTTCGTTGCCGGCGCGGGACGTTCCGGGCTGGTCATGCACAGCTTCGCCATGCGCCTTGCGCAGCTCGGCCTGCTGGTCCACGT
Organism: Gemmatimonadota bacterium; assembly: GCA_009835325.1. NCBI lineage: Bacteria > Pseudomonadati > Gemmatimonadota > Gemmatimonadota bacterium. The sequence continues at coordinate 16,010 of VXWP01000038.1, forward strand.
GGTGGGCGAAACGACCTCGTCCGCCATCCGACCTGGCGACCTGCTGCTGATCGGATCGGGATCTGGCGTGACGGACCGCCTGGTCCGCTATGCCGGGAAAGCCGCCGAGGCCGGCGCGCGTGTTGCGGCGGCGACCGCCGTCCCGGATTCTCCCGTCGCCCGGCGGGCGGACGTTGTCGTCGTCATACCGGCGCCCACGCCGAAATCACCGAAAGAAACCAGCGGACAGGAACAACGGTCGGGCCAGCCGATGGGCACGCTCTTCGAACAGAGCCTCGGGGTGATGCTCGATGCCTGCGTCATGCTGCTCATGGCGCGGCTCGGCGAAACCGGACGGAGCATGTTCGCCCGCCACGCCAATCTGGAGTAGGCGCCGGTAGTTCCGGCAAGCGCCGGTAGCTCTCGCGTGTCTGCGGTCCCGGGCCGCGGCTCCGTGCCGCGGATGCTATGCCTTCGACAAGCGCCTGAGCACTTCCCGGTCCAGGACGGCCTTCAGGAATCCACGCCAGTGGCCGTTGCGGTCTCTGTCCGCCGACCGGTAGGGATCGGTACCGATGTACAGGGCGCCGCCGTCCTTGTGCGGTTTCAGGATCACCGCGGGCGAACCGTCGCCCCACCGTCCGATGACGCGCACGTCGTCGTCGATTTCCGCCGGTCGGACCCGCCACTGGTGCGCGTCGAGCGCGGCGCCCTCGGGCAGGTCGGGCCAGCCGGCAGTCAGCAGGATCCGGTCCGGATCATTGAGGACGGACTCCGCCTGTATGCCGAACACGCGTGCCCGCGCGTCGCCGTGACGCATCCCCTCGTCCAGGCGGAAGTCGTCGGCCGAACCCACGATCCATCCGCCTGCCCGCATGTAGCGAATCAACCGTTCGACGACCGCTTCTTTCACCGTTGGACAGGGCGTGCAGCAGAGCCATTCACACCCGGAGAGTTTGTCCCCGTCCGATACCTGGTGATCGGACGCGTATCCCACTTCCCGCCCCGTGCTCTCTTCGAGGATGCCATGGGGAGTCCAAACGTCCAGCGCGGGCACGCGGCTCGCGAAGGAATCATACGAAAGCAGGCATCGGTATTCCGTGGATGGTCCATTCGCGCGTTCCATTTCGGTCACCGAACGACTCAGTGTGGAAATCGCCGCCCATTGCTCCGGGTTCGATTCCGACAGGGACCTGCCCCGTATGGCCCGGCCTTCCCACCACGCGGTATCGTCCCAGTTATGCCAGCCAACGGCCGATACCCCCGGCGCAATGGCCGCGCCCGACCATTCCCGCAGCTCCCGAAGCGTGGCCTGGTACCTGCCCCGCATCATCTGCGAACCGACGACCATCCAGACGTCCCTTTCCGCCAGAGACCCGGCCGAGCGTGCCGACCAGCGGATCAGGCGGCCGGTATCCGCCGCGGACCGAACCGGCGGGGATCCCGGATCGATGATGACGAAGTCCAGCGCGCGGGCCGTCTGCTGAAAGTGGACCAGCGTTTCGGCGGGCAGGAGGGCGTCGAGATGGAAAGCCATCGTCGTCTTCAGGTTCGATTTCACCTTCTTCACGGCCCGGGCCACTTCTGCCGTAAACAGCGCATGTTGTTCCATCTGCCAGATCCTGCGCCCATGCCGGTATCCGTCTTCGGTCATCTCCATCGTCAACAGGCGGCCTTCGACGGACTCCATCACCTGTTGCCAGCGGTCCTCGGGGTACTCGCTGCCTCCCGTGGGCGCGTCCTCCAGCTGCAGCGCGTACAATCCCTTGCAGGACCCGAATACTTCCGACACGCGCCGCACATAGTCAAGGCGCCACGCCCGGGTGTCGGGCAACAGGTACAGGGCTTTCGGGTTGCCGATGTGCAGGATGGACCGGATGCCCGCGTCTGCCGCGGTGCCGATCATTTCTTTCACCCGGTCCGTCTGGTCTTCGGAGGCCAGCTGGTTTCTGAGATCGAATCCGTCTCGGAAGACGACGAATTGAAATCCACCGGCTTTGAGCTCGGCGAAGTCGTCGCGCCATCGGTCCGCGCGGTCAAACTCGTTATAGTACGTGAAAGCCTGTAGTCTTGTTTTGGCGAACATGTCTCCCTTCCCGGCGTAAACCCGCGATTGAAATCGCGATTGTAGTCGCGTCGGCTCTTGGGTGAATAGACAAATGGGTGAATGGGTAAATGGGTGATTGAAGGCAATGCGGAAAGGCGCCGTCCGGTCGAAATCAGAACGCCTGTCCGAGACCGAAGTAGAAGAACGTCCGGTCGTACTTCCTCGAATTGGGCGGGTCGATCTTGCTTTGATTGTGAAAGCCCACGTCGCCCCGAATCAGCCCGATCGGCGAATTCACCCGGACTCCCGCCCCGTAACCGAGCAGGAGATCTCCGAAACCGAAAGAACCCACCGTCTTGCCTACCCCGCCCCAGTCCGCGAACAAGGCCAGGTCAAAACGGGAAAAGGGTATCTGGACTTCATGCTGCGCGCTGATGGCGATCAATCCGCCGTCGGGCTGGCCGATCCGGTTAATGCCGAACCCCCGCACCGATCGGTCGCCTCCGATGAACAGTCTGCTGTCGAGGGGTACGCGGTTTTCATTCAGCGCCCTCACGTAGGCGAACGAGACCGCAGTGGAAAAATCCGGCGCGTTGGAAAAAGACAGGTACTTACGGGCTATGGCCCTCACCGTAAGTATCGAGCTCCGGTTGAGCGTGGAACTGCCGAGCAGTGGGCTGGCCACGCTACTCTGGAATTGACCGTAGAAACCCGTCTTCGGATTCAGGATATCATCCCGCGTGTCGTACGTCACAAGCCCGGTCAGACTGCCTTCGCGCCTGGACCGAAGGCTGTCGACTTCCGAACCGCTTCGCAGGAGCTCGGCCAGTTCGTCGCTTAGCGACGACACCTCGATGTTCTTCAGCGTATAGGTCAGTTGACTGCGGTAGGTGCGGGAGAGTTCGCGGTTGACCGCCACGGACACGCCCGCTTCCTGCTCGGTATGGCTGATGCGGTCCTCGCGCCGGAAGAACGCGCGCAGGATGCCCGTCGTCCTGGTCCGGAACAACCACGGCTGAGTGACCCCCGACTCGACGTGCTGGAAGAGCGTACTGATCTGACCGTTGGCGCCAATGGTGATCCCCCGGCCCAGCAAGTTTCGGTAGGCGACACTGAAGCTGCCCCTGAAGCGTTCGGCCGTGGCGTACCCGGCGCCGAAGCTCACCTCGCCACCGGGCAGTTCGGTGACCTCCACCACCAGGTCCCGCACCGTGGCGGAGGTGTCGCTCCTCAGGGGCGACAGGCGCACGCTGCGGAACAGGCCCGTCTGGAAGAGCCGGGTCTGGCTCAACGATATCTTCGCGTTGTCATAGAGTTCTCCCGGTTGGATCTCCAGTTCGCGGATCACCACGTTTCTGTGGGTCTTCAGCAGACCTCGGACCTGTATCGTGCCCACGCTGACTGGATGCCCTTCGGTAACCCGGAAGTTTACGGTAATGGTACGGTCCTCCACGTGCAGCACGATGTTCGAATCCACCACCACGTCCAGCAGCGCCCGGCGATCGGCGAGACGTTGGATGTAGCGTTTGTCCGTCGCGGCGGACAGCCGGTAGAAAACCTGGCCTTCCCGCGTGATCAGGTTCTGCCGGACCTCGTCTTCGGACAGGTATCCGAAGCCGTTCAGATTGACCGCGCGCACGGTGTACCGCGGACCTTCGTCGATGACGATCCTGAGCGCGATCCGATCCGTGTCAATCTCTTCGCGAACGGACCGGACTCTTGCGTCCAGAAACCCGCTGTTCCTGTAGAAACTCTCTATCGCCGACAGGTCGGTCCGCCAGACGGCGTTGTTTATTCGTCTGCGTTGCCAGAATCTGGGCCTTAGAAAACTGTCCGTTCTGGTTTCGATCAGACTGAGTATACGGTCCTCGGCGATGGACGCGTTGCCATCGACGACGATGCGCTCGACGATAAGGGACTGCTGGGCGTTGGTGGGGAAAGCGTACAGGATCGCCAGGAGAAACAGCGTCCGGATCGTACCGGTATACCGCATCCGGGATGAGCCGATACGACCCGATTCGGCAACGGTTGGCTTCGAGGGAAGCCTCATTCCCTTTACCATGTGAATTGCCTGACCGTTTGGTCCCCTGACGTCCTTACAAGAAATGTCGCAGGCTTACCGAAACCGGAATTTGACCCGGAGGTCGATTCCATTCTGGGGAAGTTCGCCCGATTGATCGGAAAATGTCTCGATATACAAGTAGTCGGTCAATTGGTAACCGACCCGCAGCGAGTATTCCGAAGATTGGAACAATCGAGTAAAGCTGACCCGGGCACGCCGGTTGATCCGCTTGCTGAGGGTAAGTTGAACCGGCGATCCGGCTTGAATGGCGCTGTTCATCGAGAAAGGATCGCCCTCGACCTGGACTTCGTCGAGATTCAACAAGGCCTCTGCGAGTGCTTCACCGGTCATCATAAAGGCCCTGTTTCGCATACCGGCGTATTCATCGGGCGTACCCAGGCTGGTTAGTCCGGCCGTGCCGAAAGTCAGCAGGGAGACGACCTCGGGACCGTAGATTACCTCGGGGCCGGCAAGCGACCGGGAACCCGACGCCAGAATCTCCGTCGCGTTGTCGTCGCGCGGCGCCGCACGCAGCTGGGGTGTCACCGTGGAGACCGGTCCGGACGCGAGCAGTTCCACTTCGTAATAGGTATCGTGAATGTCGCGCACGCGGGGCGCCCAGGCCTGAATGTTCAGGACCGGGTCGAGCTGCGCCACCGGGTACTCGATCAACGCGGTGAAGCTCTCCAACGGTACGCGTCTGGTCAGGTCGATCCGTCCGGTTTCCAGTTCGAACGTGGCGCCCAGGTACCTGATCACGCCGTCTTCCTCGGCGACTGCGTTTCCGGTCACCAGGGGATTCTGCACCGTGTTGCCAAGGGCCACTCCGCCCTCGACGGTCAGTTGGGCGATATTGTTCTCGACGGCCAGATCGGTCACGTCCACGGCTACGTCCAGCGCGATACTCTCCAGGAATGGGTCCGGCGTGTCTTGCGGACGTATGATCGCGTTGTCGAGGAGCAATTCGCCTATATCCAGCGAATGCGTGACCACTCCGGTCACGACGATCGGATCGGCTACATTGTAAATCCGTGAAAGTTCCCTGTTGCCGGTCCAGGCAAGCGATCCGTCGATTATGAGCATGGCCGAACCGAGCCGTTCCACTTCAGCCTGGCTGAAATCGGCATAGGCTTCGATTTGGGAGAAGGACAGATTGTCCGTCAAGAGGTCGCCGGAAACCCGGACCGTGCCGTCCCCGGCGCGGAACGCTGCGGGCTTCAGCTCGAAGGCGCCTCCGTCGACGTCGACCCGGAGTACGTCTGTCCGGAACATCGGTTCGAACTCACGGAACCGCAACGCCGCATCCCGAACGGTGACCTGTCCGACCGACCGGGGTGAAGCGGGCGATCCTCCGATGGACAGGCGGATGTCGGCCTTCCCCTCGATGCGTTCGAGGTCGTACACGACGCCACTCAGGAAAGACAGGTCGATGTCGTCTCCTTCGACGGTCAAAGCGATATCCTCCACACCGGTCGCGTCGCCGGTCCTTTCAATACGGGCCGGGTCATAAGGTATGGTGCCGTGGGCGGTTATGGTATCGTCGCCTTTGCGAATCCTCAGGTCCCGGATGGCGATTTCCCCGCCGCCATACACCATGTGGGCGGAGAGGCTGTCCAGGGAGGCCTGATTGTAACTCGGTCGATCCATGGAAACGCGGGCGTCCATGACCCGGGCGGAGGCCGGACCGGTGACTTCGATCCGGGTATTCACGTTACCGCCCAGGGGAAGGTCGAGATTCGCCAGTGCCATGACGGCGTCCATCCTGATCTGCTCACCCTGGATGACGAGGTCGGACGCGCCCGCCTCCGTTCCGCCATCGACGTACGCCAGGCGGCCGCCCATCGTAAGCCGGCCCCGCTCGTCATCGGGTTGGTTGATTCGGCGAATCGTGGCGGACATGGAATCCATATGGATGTGGGCCCCGTCGAAATGCAGCCTGACGGGTTCCGTGTTCACCAGCTCGTTCTGGAGACCGAACAGTTTCAGCGAATCCAGCGCCATGACCCCGTTGACGTCGCTGCGGTCCCGGACCGAACCGTTCACGTCGATCCTGCCCCGGATGTACCCGTCCAGATCGGCGGGAACCACCTCGAAGAACTCCCGCAGGGGCGCCACGGCCAGGTTGTCCACGACCATGGACGCCGTGTATCTCTCGCCGGACGGAAGCGGCTCCGGTTGAACCTCCGGCGCCCATCGCAGATCGACCGGATAGACAAGATCGATCTCCGATCGTCCCAACGGGCTCTGCACGGATAGCATGGGAACCCGCAACAACCGGTCTTCGTAAAGCGCCGTAGCGGCCACCGTGCCAAGCAGGTTTGTTCTGTTTCCTGTTGCATAACTCACGTTCGACACGGTCAGCAGGCTGTTCATCCTGGGATCCTCCGGAGTGCCCCCCAGGGAGATCACGCCGTCCATGGCGCCGCTGAACGTGCCGGCCGACACCAGGAAAGGCGAGAAGAACTCCAGCTGCACGCCTTCCAGGACAGTTTCAAGGTCGACCGGTCCGTCCGCGGCGAGACTCGCCGTACCGTCGACCGTTATGCGGCCGAAATCGCCCGCCAGTCTGAATTCGTCCACGGTAATGACCTGGTTCTCCAGCTTCACGGTGGAGGGGGCCTCGGAATGCAGTATCCGGTCGTTCATCAATACATCCAGCGAATCGAGGGAGACCGTTATGGTGGAAAGGTCCGGATACCCGGCCAGTCCCACGGCGTTTACGCTCCCGCTGAACGTACCGGTGCCGCCTTCGATCGGTCTCTTGGAGAGTATGGAGAGCAGCGGAGACAGTGAAGTCTGCAGCAGATCGACCCGCAGATCGTAGGGGTACTGCCCGGTCAATTCGAGGGATCCTTCCGCGTGTACGGTGGGACCCGGCACCCTGGTCAGGGTGAATGCCAGGCGGTCCGTGTCGATCGTCATTTCCAGATCGGTGTCGCCCAGGTCTTCGTTCTGAATCGACAGATTCTTAACGGAGCCCATCCCCGTTACGGAGGGCTGTTGAAGGGTACCGGCAATATCGCCCCGCATACGCAGGATGGCATCCAGCCCCCACCAGGATTCGCTTTGGAGGTAGTCCGCAAGCCTGAGGTCATGCACGTTGAAGTATCCGGAAACAGCCTGGTCCCCGGCCAGGTTCGTCCTGGCGCGGAGTTCCAGCCTGTCCAGCACGGCATTGACCGTCAGGTTGCGCCGTTCGTCCAGAAACCCTTCGACTTTCGTTTCGCCGAGGAGGACATCGCCATAGGCCAGGCCGCTGAGCCAGCCACCCAACCGCACGTTCGGCCGCCGGAGCGTGCCCAGCAGGTAGAGATCCAGGTCGCCCGAACCTCGGAGATTTGCGAAGTCCAGCGGCGGGGGAAGCTGTCCGACGTCATGCACGTCGACCGAACCGGTCAGTTGGATGTTCCCGTCCGTACCGAGATGTCCCTCGGTGTTAACCTGGAATGACGCTTCCCGAAGGTCGGTCCGCAGCAGGCCGCGACGGTACGCGGCCGTCGCCGTTACCTCCCGCAACGGCAGGCCGCTTATGCTCACCAGGGCGGAAGTAGCGTTCAGATCGGCCCTGCGGGGCGCATCGTCGAAGCCGTCGCCTTCCATTTCGAAGGCCAATTCCACCTCGCCCTCCAGTTCGCTCCCGGCGCCGACGAGGACCGTCGGTAACGCGGGAAGCGCGATCCCGGGGGACTCCAGCTGCAGGCGGTATCCGGTAGATTCACCGCTGAAATCGAGCAGGCCCCTTCCCGATATCCATCCGGCCTCATGCCGGCCCCGGAACCGGTTGACCGTGAGCACGTCCCGCGCATAGGCCATATCCAACGCGGCCAGGTTGAACGCACCGTATTCCGATCGTACCACCGGCGACGCGAACCTGGCCTCGATGGCCGGATCGGACAGGCCGTTGCGCAGCGACCCGGTCATGGTGAAGGTCCCTGGCATGGTGTTTTCGAAACCGATGATCCTCAGTATGGCGCCGACTTGTCCGTTCGCGGCGAAATCCAGCGTGGCCGGGTTCTCGTCCGCGGTCGATATCTCGCCGGTCACGTGGTATCTGATCAGGGGGCCGTGGGCGGATTCCATGATCAGGTCGTGAACCGTAAGGTCGTCCCCTTCGAAGTACACGTCCGCGCGCATATTCGTTGCCGCGTCTTCATAACCTGCAATACGGTAAGCCACGTGTCCCGCGTCGATCTCGCCTTCCACCGTGAACGGCCGGAGCACGGAGCCGATGAAACCGACTTCCCCGGCGCTCACCGCCGTGGAATCCCCGGGATCGAAATAACGGAACGTGCCATTCCGGATCCGCAGGTCGCGCAGATCGAAGGGCAGGCCGGACGTTCCCTCGTCCGCTTCCCCGTCCTGCACCGCTTCCCCGTCCTGCACCGATGCCCCGTCCTGCGCCGCTTCCCCGTCCTGCGCCGGGCCTCCAAACAGCAGATCCAGGGAATTCATCCCGCTGCCGGCGGCGTCTTCGATGTAGGCCATGCGGAATCCGTCGATCCCGACGCTGTAGAGCGGCGCATCGCCCACTGCGGCGTCCCAGACGTTGAAGTCTATCCTGATTTCGTCCGCACCCGCGACCTCACCGCCACCATGGACGTCCGCCAGGCGCAAGGATACGCCCCGCATCGCCAGGTGCGTCCGCAAGCCGGTTTCGACACGCTCGATCGTTACCTGCCCGTTGATCCGGTCCTGAACGTTCCGCACCACGGCGCGGCGGATCTGGTCATTGCCCCAGCCGGTTCCCAGCAGGACGAGGACGCCCAGGCTTGCCGCCAGCGTCAACGCGGCGAGCAGGCCCAGTCCCATGGTCCATATGTTCAGCCGTAGTTTCATCGTGCCATACCGAGAGTGAAATCTCAATCGAACAGCTTGTGGACGAAACGGGTCCTCAGCGCCCTGGCCGCCCATTCCATGTTCCGCTCAATGTCCCGCCGCAGCTGCGCGTCCGGTCCCGCGCCGTCTCCCTCCTCGTACCCCAGGCGGCGGGCAAGGAAAAGAAACTCCTGGGAAGACCAATCCGGAAGGACCAGGTCCCGGGCGTTGCCGCGCACCATCCGAAGGGCGTTGATCAGCCTGACGAGGAACCGGTATGCCCGGTCCAGCATGCCGCGCTCTTCGTCTGAAAGGAATCCGGTCCGGTTGAGCGTCTCCATGGCCTCCAGCGTGTTCGGCCCGCGTACGGAGGGGTTTTCGGCACCGTAGAGAATCTGCATATCCTGCACGAAATACTCGATGTCGATCAGGCCGCCGTAACTGTATTTAACGTTTATGGCGCCGGTTTCGACCAGTTCGTCGTTCTGCCGCTCGCGAAGATGGGCCCACGACCTGCCGTCGACCGGGGCTTCGTGGTATACGAATGCGTCGCGGGCGTCCTCGACGTTACCACCCAGGACCGGATCGCCGCCGATGGCGCGCAGCTTGATCAGCGCATGACGCTCGTAGGGCAGGGCGCCGCCCTTTTCGTTGAAATACGCGTTGAACTTCTCCAGGGACGAGGCCAGGGCCCCTTTTTCGCCGTAGGGCCGGAGCCGGAGGTCGATCTCGAACAAACCTTCTCTCCGGGACTCGATGGTGCTGCAGATCATGCGCACGAGCCGCTCGTAGTACTCCGAATTCAACACGACGTGGGGGCCGCTTGTACTGCCCTGTCCGGCATAGATGAACATCAGTTCAATGTCCGAGGCCCAGCCCAGTTCCCGGCCGCCGCACTTCCCCAGCGCGCAGATGCTGAAGACGCAGGGCTCGCCGGAGGGCAGCGTGGGCTCGCCGTATTGCCGTCGCTGCTCCTGGTCGCAGATGTCGTACGCAGATTCGAGGACCACCTCCGCCAGCGTGGTGAGTTCGCGGGAAAAGGCCTGTATGTCCTGTTTCTTCTCCAGGATCTGGCGCATGCTGATCCGGAGCATCTCCTTGTCCTTGTACCTGTTCAGCAACTCCTTGCGGCGGGCGTAACTCCCGACCTTCGACAACCGCGCGGCCAGTTCGCCTTCCATCTGCTCCCGCGACCTTACGATACCGACTACCCTGATGTCCTGCAGCACAGGGAACAGGTTTTTGTACTGCATCCTGAGAAAGTCCTTCCACAGGAAATCGCTCGTGCCGAAGAGTGTCGCCATCGCGCTGATCACTTCCTGTTTCTCCAGCTGGTCGAACATCTCCTCCATCGCCCGGCCGGGCGGTACGTTGGACAGGACCTGGTCAATCAACTGGTTGAAGTGTTCCAGGGCCTGGGCGGGATTCGGCGCCCGGGTCAGCAGATGGGTAAACTGCTTGATGAGGGTGATCACGAACCGCAGTTCATGGAGTTTCCTCGGGTCGGTAATCTTGCCTCCGCGCCGGTCGGTCACCTCGAGCGTGTCCTGCACCTCGACGCCGGCGGCCGCAATGTCGATCCTTCGTATGTTGATGTCGCGCAGTGCCAAGGCGGTCGAAAGAGCGTACAGGAACGCGGGGGTGTCCTGGCCCGTGATGTCCAGGCGGGTCGCTCCGGTCCCGGTTTCGTTGTCGATCGCCACGCGCACCGGGAACATGGAGGAGCGCTCCGCGTCCTCTTCGTGACGGAGGTAGTCCACGACGCGCTCGTTGATCCTTCGTTGCAGCGCCCCCGCACTGTTCATCCGCAGGCTGTGCATGGCATCCTTGATTTCCCGTTTAATGGCGGACCAGTCCGGAGGCGCCTCCGACGGCGCGCCCACACGGAAGACATCCACGATTTTACGCTGCGTCCTCAGCGACGCCGAGGTGATCTCCGGCGGTGCGGCCGGCGTTCCCGGACGTACACGACGGCGGCGGCGCGGCCGCAGGGACCGTTTGCGCGCATCAACCGCCGGCGCCGCGTCGGCGTAGGTGAACACGTCTCCCCGCCGTATGCTCAGTCCATTAGACGCCAGAAGGCCCGAAAGGATCGAGATTACCGTCAGGTTGTCGAAAGCCACGACAGTTAGCCGCCACGTGGCATCGTCCAGGGGCTCCACGTCGATCTCCGCGGCGCTGTCCGGTCCCAGCCGGCTGATCATTTCGATGTGCTGGCGAACCACTCCGGGCTCGTAACGCTCGAAGTAGGCCGGCTCCATCCGGTCGAGATGATCCCGGATCAGCATATCCGGCAGATCGGTGCCCTTAAGCTGCTCCGAAAGTTCCATGTAAGGGATCGTATTCGTCATGCCGAGGTTCCGGTGTTTATAGTCAAGGGCATAAAACGCCTATCATACATAATACATCCAACTTTCCGTAAACACAACCACGTAACACATTTAGGTACACGCGCCCGGGCGTGCGCGTGCGTACGAGACCGGGCGGGACAGGGCAGAACCAGGCGCACGGCTGCAATAAACTTGCGGATTGTCCACTTTTTTCTTGACAGTCCCACGAAAGATTTTATTATTCGATGGCATATTTGATAAGCCAAACTTTTTATTGTGTCGGCAACACGATGGTTGCCATAACGAATCGGACAGTGAGATGGATGTCTGGAGAGAGTTCGAGCACAACGAGATTACGCACAGCGGCGCGCACTACCTGATGACGGTCCAGCAGTTAATCGAAGAACAGGGATATGCGCGGGTTTCAGACGTGGCCCGGGAAATGCACATCACACCCGGCAGCGCGTCGATCATGATCAAGTCGCTCCGTGAGAAGGGATACCTCGAAGAGGACAGGAACCGGTTTCTCCGGCTGTCGGACGAGGGAAACCGGCTGGCGCAGTCGGTATGGTCGCACCGCCAGATCCTCATCGCCTTTCTCAAGGGCGTCCTGCATATCGACGCGGAACAGGCGGAGATCGACGCGTGCAAGATCGAGCACCTGATCAGCACGAAGACGGGAGAACGGCTGCTGCTTTTCCTGCAGTTCCTCCTGTCGGACGATCCCCACGGCAAGGCGTTCCTCAAGTCCTACTGGGACGCCAACGTGCTGACGATCTGCGATTTCGATACCTGCGCGGTGTGCGAGGAAGTGGGCGAATGCCTGGTCATCCGATCGGAGTCGGCGTGAGGGAAGTGGAAGCATTCGGTGTCCTGGCGGCGGCTCACGCGTCGTCAGAAAACGTAAAGGGACTATCGCAACATGGCCCGGCAAGCCCGGCGATAGTCCCTGGCAGGACAGGTGATAATGTCCCTGAGGGCGGTACGGACGTACGCGACCCTCTTGTTCTTTAATATATATTGGCCGCTCGAAAGGGTCAATGTATTACTCGAAAGGATTTCGTTAGATGTACTGTCGTATACTGGTCGCCGTGATCGGCCTGATGATCCTCCCCAGCGTGCTGTTCGCGCAGGACGACACGAAGGATGAATCCGAGGAAATCAAGCGACGGATCGATGCGCTTGCCCAGGAGATCGAACAGCTGAAACTGGGCGAAGCTCTCGTGGATGCCAATCAAAGCCGATTCGGCTTCGGTCCCGCGGCTTCCAAGATCTACCAGACCGAGCGCGGCGTTTCCATCGGCGGTTACGGCGAGGCCGTGTATTTCAATTACGCCGGCGAAAAGGACGACGGCTCGAGCGGCAAGGCGGACGTGACCGACCTGTTGCGCGCCATCGTGTACGTCGGGTACAAGTTCGACAGCAAATGGCTCCTCAACACCGAGTTCGAGTTCGAACACGGCTCGACGGGCGCGGGCGGCAGCGTCTCGGCCGAGTTTATCCACCTGGAGTATACTCACAGCCCCGCCTTCAACATGCGTTTCGGCCTGTTGCTCGTCCCCATGGGACTGGTCAACGAACTGCACGAACCGACGGTCTACATGGGCGCGAACCGGCCGGACGTCGAGAAAGCCATCATGCCCAGCACCTGGCGGGAGAACGGGTTGGGCATCTACGGCGACACGGGTACGGTTTCCTACAGGGCCTATATCGTCAACGGTCTTAGAGGCTCCAAGTTCTCATCCGGCGGTCTGCGCGGCGGCCGGCAGAAAGGCGGCAGAGCGGTAAGCGACCATTTCGCGCTGGTCGGAAGGGCGGACGTCACGCCGCGGCCCGGGGTTCTCTTCGGCGGGTCATTCTACTATGGTAATTCGGGCCAGGATCTGGCACGCGAAAACGCCAATGTCAAGGTCCCGACGGGCATCTACGAAGGCCATGTCGACATTCGCCATTCAGGCCTGTGGTTCAGCGCCCTCGCCGCCTACGCGAAATTGGGTGACGTGGCGGCGTTGAACGATGCGCTCGGCTATACCGGTAACGGTTCCGTGGGTGAAACGTTGAATGGATTCTACGTCCAGGCAGGATACGACCTGCTGCACCGCTCCAGCTACGTCGGCCAATCCTTCATGCCATACCTGCGGTACGAGCGCGTGAACACGCAGGCCTCCGTGCCATCGGGTTACACATCGAACCCGGCAAACGACAAGGGCAGTATTACGTTCGGCGCCGCCTATCAGCCCGAACCCAGGATCGTGTTCAAGGTGGACTACAAGAACAACACCAACGAGGCGGACTCGGGACTCGATCAGTTCAACCTACAAGTCGGATACGTCTTCTAGTTCATGACCATCAGCCTTTTACTCATACCCTGGTTGGCCCTGCTGCCCGAAAACCGGCCGGATCCCGTGCGCGTCGAGCGTCATCTGACCCTGATGGGTACTACCCTGGTGATCTCGGTCGAGGCCGGGGACCGGCGCGCGGCGATGGTAGCCAGCGAGAAAGCACTGGAAGCACTGCATCGGGCTGAGCGAAGGCTGTCGACCTGGACGAACGATTCCGAACTGGCCCGATTGAACGAAGCCGAGGTGGGGCGGACGGTGAGCCTGTCCCCCGAACTGGCCGCGGATCTGACCGTTGCCCGGGGGTGGTGGATCGCGACTGGCGGCGCTTTCGATCCCGGAATCGGGACGCTCACCGAGATATGGGGCCTGCGCAGCGGCGGGAAGATGCCGACCCGCGCGTTGCTCGATCGGGTTGGGGACTTGCCGGGGTTGGAGGCGCTGGATATGGACGGGCCTACCGCCGCCCGGCGGCATCCCGACCTGCGCATCGACGAGGGGGGATTCGGTAAAGGCGCCGGCCTGGACGACGCGGTACGAAAGCTGACAGAGACGGATGCGACGTCCGCCATGATCAACCTGGGCGGGCAGGTGGCGCTTTACGGCTCCGGCAGATCCGTTCGTTTCGATGTGGCGGATCCATCGGACCGGCAACAGGTCGCGCTGACGCTCACCATCGACCGGGGAGCGCTGGCCACATCGGGGAACAGCGAGAGAGGTCTCGTGATCGGCGATCGAACCTACAGCCATATCCTTGACCCGAAAAGCGGAATGCCCGTACCGGATTTCGGTTCGCTGACCGTGTGGGCCGATGACGCCTTGGCGGCGGACTGCCTTTCGACCGGCCTTTACGTGCTCGGACCGGAAAAGGCCCTGGACTGGGCGGCGGAACGCGACGGGATAGAAGTACTCGTGCTTGAATCTTCCGATGACGGTATGTACGCCCGCGCGACAACCGGATTCAGGGGCCGAATCGATTCAGGAGGACCGGATGTCGTCCTGTCCTTCCGTTAATTCCAAGCCGTCGTGGCCGGTCCTGCTGCAGGCAATGCGGTTCAGCCCATGGCTGCTTGCGACTGCTGTACTGATTACGTTACCGGCCCCTGCTTCTGCCAACGTTTACCTGTCCGTAGGCGAAGCGCTCGAAATGGCGTTTCCGGAATGCGAAATCGAGCGGCGGACGATTTACCTGACGGAGCAGCAGAAAACCGATGCCGGCGGAATGGCACGGGTGGAACTGAACAGTGTAATCATTTACCCCTACGTGGCGTTGAAGGGAGGCCGAATCGCCGGAGTCGCATACTTCGACAGCCATATCGTGCGTACGCTGGGGGAAACGATCATGGTGGCCATCGACCCGGACGACAGGGTAAGCCGCGTCGAACTGCTGGTGTTCAATGAACCACCGGAGTACATACCTCCGGAGGCCTGGTATCGGTTGTTCCCGGGCCAGCGGCTGGATGACCGCCTCGCCGTGAACCGGGGAATACGCGGCATCCTGGGCGCAACCTTAACGACGCGCAGCACCACCGACGCGGTGCGGCGCATGCTGGCGATTCATCATGTTATCAAGGATCAACTGGGACATTGAGCAGGATCGAAGTATGGTTCGTACATATCTCGACGATCCTGGTCGGGGTTACCGGAGTGGCTTACGCCGTCATGAGATACCTCATGGAACCCGCGGATGCCTACTCCGTGGTCAACCACCCATGGCAGCCCGGCGTGCAGTATCTTCATATCGTGGTCGCCCCGTTCGCAGTGTTCGCCATCGGGCTGATCTGGAAGAACCATGTCTACGACCACTATCGGCGCGGATTGACGACCGGGCGGCGCAGTGGGATAAGCATGATGCTGACGATGGTTCCCATGGTCGTATCGGGGTACCTGATCCAGGTGTCGGTCGGCGAGACCTGGCGCGTAATCTGGATCGTCGTTCATTGCATCGCATCTTTCCTCTGGATAACCGGTTACCTCGTGCATCAGGTAATCCATCTACGCAAAAAGGGGGCACTGCCTATCCGAAAAACACCTTTGCGTTCCGTAGCGAGTACCGGCATCGGACCTTCTGACGCGAGATAACCCATGCAATCCGAACAATTTACCAGTACACAAGCGAATACGATTTGCCTGGATGAGTTGAAACCGGGCGAGAAAGCGACGATCAGGCAGATCAAAGGCACGGCGGGGGAAGAAGTTCACCTGATGGAACTGGGACTGTTACCCGGGACAACCGTCGAAATGATCAAACGCGCACCTATGGGCGATCCGATCGAGATACGCGTTCGGAGATACCATCTGTCCATACGATGCGCGGAGGCCCGTTCGGTCATGGTGGAAAGAGAATGATGGTTAATGGCTGAAGTTTCGGATACATATACGGCGCGTGAATCCGTAATCGACGTACTCCTCGTCGGCAATCCGAATACGGGCAAGACTTCCGTATTCAATTCGTTGACCGGGCTTCGTCAGAAAACGGGCAACTATCCCGGCGTGACCGTGGAGAAAAAGACGGGCAACGTGACGGGGCCGGACGGCGGCACGCTTCGGCTGCACGACATGCCGGGGATGTACAGCCTTACCCCGAAGTCCCTCGACGATTCCATCGCCCGGGAGGTGCTGATCGGGGAAGCGGACGAGGACCTGGACATCCGCCTCATCGTGGTCGTGGCGGACGCTTCGAACCTCAACCGGAACCTCTACCTGGTCACCCAGCTCATAGACCTCGGCATCCCCGTCGTCGTGGCCATGAATATGATGGACAACGCCGTCAGCAGCGGCGTACACATCGATCTCGACGCGCTATCCGATCAGCTCCAGGTCCCCATCGTGCCCGTCGTCGCTTCCCGTCAGCAAGGCATAGACGAATTACGGAAGATGATGTTCGACCAAATCGGTCCGGTGGGACCAGATACGCCCGCACCCGGGTCGACCGAAGCAGCCGGGACCGGTTCGACGGGGTCGGTGCCGTCCTCGGTTTCCTTCGCCGAACGGTTTCCTCGGAGACGGCTGCTGGGCGGCCTCCTCGACGAGGCGCTCGCCCCCGCGGCGGCGTGGTTCGGGGAACATACGAACCTGAACGAGGTGGCGCAGACCTCGGAAGCGTTGCGCGTGACTTCGAGCGACCAGGCGCTGCAGACTTGGATGGAAGGCCGACAGGACCCCTCCTGCAAGGAAGACCTGAAACGCATCGTGGAACAGACACGGGGCAGGCTGGACGAGTTGCAGGTTCCGTGGCGGATGCTGGAGACCATCCTGCGGTATGACCAGATCGACGATCTCTATTCTCGGGTGGTGCGGGAGGACCGGGACGCACAGGCCAGCCTGAGCGTCCGGCTGGACCGCGCGTTCACCCACCGGATTGCCGGTCCGGTCATCGTCCTGGCCGTGTTCGCGCTGGTCTTCCAGTCCATATTCTCCTGGGCAGAAGCGCCCATGACGCTCATTGAGGAGGGGATCGCCGCCCTGGGCGCCTTCGTCTACCAGTTCCTGCCCGCCGGCATGCTGCGGGACCTGCTCGTGGACGGCGTCATCGCCGGCGTGGGCGCCGTGCTCGTCTTTCTCCCGCAGATCCTCTTCCTCTTCTTTTTCCTTGCGCTGCTTGAAGACACGGGCTACATGGCCCGCGTCGCCTTCATCATGGACCGGTTCATGAAGAGCATGGGCCTGTCCGGCCACTCGGTCATGCCGCTGCTTTCGTCCTTTGCCTGTGCGATTCCCGGCATCATGGCGACCCGTACGATCAAGAACTGGAAGGACCGCCTCATCACCATCATGATCGCGCCGCTGATGAGCTGCAGCGCCCGCCTGCCCGTGTACATCCTGCTGATCGGCGCTTTCTTTCCGTCCATGACGATCCTGGGCGTGTTCACGCTGCAGGGGCTCATGCTGTTTTCCATGTATATTTTCGGGATCGTCGTCGCTATCGGCGCCGCGCTGGTGTTCAAGCGGTTATTCATGAAGGACGCCGTCCCCACGAGTTTCGTCATGGAACTGCCGCCCTACCGGCGGCCCTCCCTGAAGTGGGTCCTGCTGCAGATGTACGAGCGGGCAAAAGTCTTCGTGACGGAGGCGGGCCAGATCATCCTGGCCATATCGGTCGTCCTCTGGTTCCTGGCGTCCTATCCGCAACCCGACGACTACGATTCCATGACTTCCCGGTCGCGCATACAGCAAAGCTACGCCGGCGAACTCGGCCAGTTGATCGAACCGGCCATCGAGCCGCTCGGGTTCGATTGGAAAGTGGGCATTGGACTGATCACCTCCTTTGTCGCCCGGGAAGTGCTGGTCAGCACCATGGCCACGATCTACAACGTGGAGGAGGCCGATGAGACCTCGGTCGATCTGAGATCCTCGCTTCGAAGCGAGGTGGATCCCGAAACGGGCGATCGGGTCTATACGCCGCTGGTCGCCGTATCGCTCATGGTGTTTTTCGCGCTGGCCTGCCAGTGCATGGCCACGGTCGCCATCGTGAAACGGGAGACCAACGGTTGGAAATGGCCCATCGTCATGGTCCTGTACATGACGGCCCTGGCCTACGTGGGGTCCCTGGTCGTCTACCAGGGGGGATTGCTCCTGGGGTACGGATAACCGCCGTCGGACCTCCTGGCAGTCGTCGGACCGCCTGGCAGCCGTCGGACCACTTGGCTTTTAGCCCGTCCGACATTATCTTGCTATCATGGACCTTCAAACCCTGATCGTCGCCATAGTCGTGGGGGTCGCGGCCGCGTTTGTCTTGCGCACTTTCACCCGGCAGTTCACCTCCCGGGACCGGAAGGGATGCGGGAGCTGCGCTCACGGCGGCTCGTTGCTGACCGGACAGACCAGGCAGTCCAGGCAGTCCAGCGCATCGCGTGACGACGAGCTGATCCAGGTAGAGCCGATCCAGGTGGAGGAGTCAATCCGGGAGTAGCTTTCGCCTTAGAGGCAACGGTCGACATCTAATCACATGTCCGTATTCAATACGATCCGTAACAGACGGTCGATTTACGAATTCAAGCCGGAACCGGTCCCTCGGGAAGTGATCGCCCGCGTGCTCGAGACCGCCGTGTGGGCGCCGAACCACAAGCTGACGGAACCCTGGCGCTTCCTGGTCGTCACCGGGAAAACCAAGGAGACCCTGGCGAACATCTACTGCAGGATCCAGCGGGAGAAGACGAAGACGGACGATTCCGGCATCCTGCGGAAGGCCACGGAAAAGGGCTATGCCAAGATCATGTCCAAGCCCGTGATCATCGGCGTGGCCTGCAAGAAGGACGCGGACGCCTTTCGCGCCCGGGAGGATTACGCGGCAACCTGCTGCGCCATACACAATATCGCCCTGGCCGCCTGGGAAGAGGGCATCGGGATGCAGTGGAGCACGGGAGGGCTGATACGGGATCCCGATACGCTGGAGCTGCTGAAGATCGACGATCGGGAAGAAGAGATCGTCGGGTTCCTCTACACTGGCTATCCCGCGCAGGTCCCAGCCCAGAAGAGAGTGCCCGCCGCCGAACGGACCGAGTGGTTCGCCTGACCGACCGGTCAACCCGTCCCGCCAACCTGTCCAAGTCAACCTGTCCAAGTCAACCTCGAAACAGCCTGGAGACGCCATGTCCGTAGTTTCCGAAGAACGATTCGCCTCGGGATTCCTGTGGGATGACTACATGGGGAACAGCGAGAAGAATCTCGAACGATTCCATGATAATTACGACAGATTTACTTTGGAAGGGGAGGACGCCGGTTTCTTCGCCGCCGTCGAGACGCCCGTGAAGGTGCTGATCCTCGCTGAAGACTGGTGCGGCGACGTGGTGCAGAGCCTCCCGCCCATCGTCCGCATGCTGGAGGGCAGCCCGTCCATCACGTACCGCATCTTCCGCCGGGACGAGAACCTCGATATCATGGACCGGTATCTCACCGACGGTTCGAAGGCCATTCCCTACCTGGTCTTCATGGACGCCGGCCGGAACGAGCTGGCCCGGTGGGGACCGCGTCCCGAGGCGTGCCAGGCGATCATGCGGGACAACAAGGGCAGGATCCCCATGGAGGAAATCTACCCGCGTATACGCACCTGGTACCGGCAGAACGGTAACGGTCCCCTCGTCACGGAGATCCGGGACGTCCTCGAAGGGATCACGTAGCCCTTCCATGGCCACCACCATTACGGAAATCAAGCACAACCCGGGCAAGCCCGACCAGTCCTTCCAGTGCGGCCTGCTGCACCACGGCGGCAGCCGCATGGTCATCTCCTACCGGTCCGACCGGCCGTACAGCCAGGGTGACATCCGGATCCCTGCCGGCACGTTGACATTGGCGTATTACGAAGAGGGGCTTCCGTACATCCTTTGGAAGATGATCGGACCCGACGGCCGTCTCGTCGGGCATTACGTGCACCTGTGCGACGGGGTGCGGATCGGACCGGACCGCGTGGAATACGACGACCAGTTGCTGGACCTGTGGTTCTACCCTGACGGCGGCTGCCGCGTGCTGGATGAGGACGAGCTTCAGCAGGCCAGCGACGCCGGACTGATCGACGGGCAGACGGCGAATCGCATCAGGACGTCCGCCGCGGAAGTCCAGCGCGGCATACACCGGATCATGAGGGATTTCGACGCATTGCTCGACCGCCTCGGCATCGAATCGCATTCGGAATACGCTTGACACGGACCGGATTCAGCCTTAGATTTTACTTACGGGAAACGTGGCGAAAGCGTTGCCTGACCGGACAGTCGGAACAGGCCGGCGAATCGCACCGTACAAGCATCGACCTTCCAATATATGCCATCATTGAAAAACACGGTTACGCAACGCCTGTCGGCCAAGGGCATCGATCCCCTCGCGCTCTACGGCCAGTTTGACTCCAGGCTGCGCGCCATCGAAAGCGAATTCGACGCCAAAATCACCGCCCGGGGCGAAGAGGTCGTGATAACGGGCAAGGCGGAAGAGGTAAGGCAGATCACCCGTGTGCTGCGCGAAATGATAAAGTCCGTCCAGCAGGGTCGGGCCAAGGAAGTGGATGACATCATCCGGGCAACGCGTACCGGGACGAAAAGCGGCGAGGATCAGGGATCGGATTACGGCGATTCCATCGACGTGCTCTCCCGGCGGGAACGGATCCGGGCTCGGAGTCCCAATCAGCAGAAGTACGTGGACCAGGTTCGCAAGTGCGATATCGTCTTCTCCATCGGACCCGCGGGCACGGGGAAGACCTACCTGGCCGTCGCCATGGCCATCTCGGCCCTCCGCCATGGGGAAGTCGACCGGATCGTGCTGGCGCGGCCGGCCGTTGAAGCGGGAGAGAGTCTCGGCTTTCTGCCCGGAGACCCGCGGGAAAAAGTGGACCCGTACCTGAAGCCGCTCTACGACGCGCTGCACGACATGATCCCGAACCACAAGGCCGGGCGGCTCATCGAAGACGGGACCATAGAGATCATCGCCATGGCGTACATGCGCGGCCGTACGCTGAACAACGCCTTTGTCATACTCGACGAGGCCCAGAACACGACGACGGCGCAGATGAAGATGTTCCTGACCCGCCTGGGCGCGAACTCCAAGGCGATCATCACGGGGGACATCACCCAGATCGACTTGCCCGAGGAAAAGGTTTCCGGACTGGTACACGTGCAGGAAGTGCTCGCGGACATTCGCGGGATCTCCTTTGTATACCTGACGGAGACGGACGTGGTCAGGCACCGGCTCGTCCAGGACATCATCAAGGCCTATGAACGCCATGAAAACCCGTAATTCCACCCGCGACGACACTTGAATATTGAAATCGAGACCGTCCTGCCCGCGCCGGACATCCCGCGCGAGGCGCTATGGACCGCAGTCTGCCGGGTACTCCGGGGCGAAGGCCGGGACCATGCGGCCGTGACCGTGGTACTGGTCGATGACCCCTATATCCGGAAGTTGAATCACAAGTACCGCCATCTGGATCGCGCGACGGACGTGCTGTCGTTCGGCATGGACGACGATCCCGGTTCCGAAGGGGAAACCCTGGGCGACGTTTACGTATCCGTCGACCGGGCCCGGGAACAGGCCGCCCGTCATCACGTGTCCCTGGACGACGAGTTGCATCGGCTCGTGGTCCATGGGTGCCTGCACCTGCTGGGATATGACCACCACACCGCTTCACAGCGCAAAGTGATGCGGGAGAAGGAGCGGGTCTATTCGGCGGATGCGGCGGTCAGGTTCGGCCGGGCCGACCAGGCCGACCAGGCTGACCAGGCTGACCGCGGGATTCCGGAAGGTCAAGTGGGAGAAAAATGTTGTGGATGACGACGTTCCTCTATTGATCGAATGGCTTGTCCTCATTGGATGCACCCTCTACGCCATGCTCCTGACCGGAGCGGAATCCGCGTTTTCCAGCCTGCCCAAAACCACGCTCCAGGAACTCAAGGCCGCCCACGAGGGCGGACAGTCCAGCCGGGTTACCCGGTGGCTGGACAACCAGGAACGCCTTTTCACCACCCTGCTGATCGGGAAGATCATCACCACGGCCGGCGTCGTGATCTCCGTGGTGGCGCTGTTCCTGACCCCGCCGCTCACCGACTGGTTCGGTTCGACGCTGACGCTGACCCTTTTCGGACTGTTCGCCATCGGGCTCCTGCTTGTGCTCATCGAATGGCTGCCGAGACTGCTCGTATCGCACTACTCCGATCCGACCGTCCGCGTCTCCGCCGTGCTCGTGCTCATCAGCTACTGGCTGTTCTGGCCGCTGATCACGCCGCTGCTGCTCGTCAACCGGCGCATGGCACGCGGGGGGCTCTTCAGCAGCGGACGCAATCCATACTGGCTCGACGACGAATTGCACCGGGTGCTCGAACTGGAAGAAACCCACGAACTGAAACCGGACGACAAGGAGATGATTAGCAGCATCATCGAAATGCACGACACCAACGTGCGCGAGGTGATGGTCCCGAGAGTGGACATGGTGTGCGCCGAACGATCCAGGCCCATTCCGGAACTGCTGGAGCTCATCCGCGAGATGGGACACTCCCGGATTCCGATTTACGGCGATTCCGTCGACGATATCGTGGGCGTCGTCTACGCCAAGGACCTGCTCCAGTTGAGCGAAGACCCGGAAGGGGAGAAGGATCTGGACGGGCTGCTTCGCCCGCCCTACGTCGTGCCGGAGACCAAGAAAGCCGCCGAGCTGCTGAAAGAGTTCCAGCAGGAGAAGATCCACCTGGCCATCGTCGTGGATGAACACGGGACCACCGCGGGCCTGGTGACCCTGGAGGACCTGCTCGAAGAAATCGTCGGCGAGATTCAGGACGAGTACGACGACGAGGACCCCATGTACGAGGCGACGCCCGACGGCTCTTACATCGTCCACGCCCGGCTCAACATCGATACGCTGAACGACATCCTGGACCTCGATATCACGCCGGACGGGTTCGAAACTGTCGGCGGGCTGATCTTCAATGAGCTCGGCCGGGTGCCCGAACCCGGAGAGGATGTGCCGTTCCCGAACGCCCGGATCGTGGTGCGCGAAGTCGAAGGCCAACGCATCATCAAGGCGGAGGTGACCCGGCTGCATCCTCCGTCCGAGGATGACGGCGACGGTGAGATGGAGGACCGCGTTGCCTAACCCGCCTGGCCCGCCTGGCCCGGACCGTCCGGACCGCCCGGACCGCCCCAACATCATCCTCATCATGACGGACCAGCAGCGCATCGACACGATCCGCGGCTGGGACCAACCCCACATGATCACCCCGGCCCACGACCGGCTGGTCGCCGAAGGGGTTTCCTTCCGGCAGGCCTATTGTCCGGGCGCCACCTGCGTGGCCTCGCGGGCTGCCATCTTCACCGGCATGTACCCCCACAACACGGGCGTCTACAGTTTCCAGCCCTGGGGACGCCACCGCAACTGGGTGCAGGACCTGGCGGAAAACGGCTACTGGTGTGCCAGCATCGGCAAGATGCACTTCATGCCCCGGGACATCCCCGGCGGCTTCCACGAGCGGGTCGTCGTCGAGAACCCGACCGGCATGAGTCTGGCCGGCGGCGGCGCGGACGACGACTGGGGCCGGTACATGACCTTCCACGGCGTGGAGCGGCCCAACGACCGCCACCTGACGGACCCCCACTGGTGGACCAAACTGCAGGGCGTGCCGTGGCACGAGGAGGAGCGCTTCCACAGCGACGTCTTCATCGGCAACTCGGCGCTCAACTGGATCCGCAGCCACCGCGGCGACAAGCCCTTCTTCCTCGAAATCGGATTCACAGGTCCCCACGAACCCTGGGATCCCCTCCCCCGTCACCTGAGCCTGTACGACGATGTCGAGATACCCATGCCGGTAACCCGGGAGAACGAACTGGCGGAAAAACCGCCCCAGCAGGAAGCGCTGAAGAAGATGTTCTCCACGGCCGGCCACGAATCCGGCATCAACATGTACCTGGCCAACGACGAACGCATCGACCGCATGCGCCGTCACTACTACGCCAAGGTGACCACGGTGGACGAGAAGATGGGAGAGATCCTGGACGCCCTGGAGGAACGGGGCTACCTGGAAAACACCCTGGTCATCTTCTGCTCGGACCACGGCGAGAACCTGGGCGACCACGCCCTGGCCTACAAGTGGCTGATGTACGACACCATCACCCACATCCCGCTCATCATCCGATACCCGGACCGCCGGCGCCGGGGCGACCACGTAAGCAACCTGGTTTCTCTCATGGACCTCGGTCCCACCATCCTCGAGGCGGCCGGCGTACCGGTCCCCACCTACCTGGAAGGGCGGTCCTTGCTGCCCTATGCCGACCCGGACGCATCCGTCACGCCGCGTGACTACGTCTTCTGCGAGGACAACTACCAGATCATGATGCGCGGCCCGGCCCACAAGATGGTTTATTACATCGGCCAGGAGGAGGGCGAGCTATACGACCTGGAGGCCGATCCCGGAGAGTTGTGGAACCGGTGGGACGACGATGCGTATGCCGGGATCAAGGCGAAGATGAAGGAAGACCTGCTGGAATGGCTGGCGGCCAGCAACTACTGGCAAGCCGGCTACAAGCGGGACCGCTCCGCGCACTATAACGTGCGCTGGCCCACCGGGGACAACGTCAACCTGCAGGGGCCGGCCGCGGAAGACGCGGAGAAGCCGGGGTTGTAGGTGCGGTTTTCGAATTGCACTGTTTCCATTCGCAACTAAATCACCACAACTTAGTCTAAGGGTTAAGTCCCTGATCATGTGGTCGATGGGCCTCGCTTCGGTATTCGGAACGGTCCGTCAGTACCCTTTCTTCCAGCTCACCCGATCCATCCAGATAGTAACGCGAGATCATGCGCAGAAAGTAGGGTAATACCCTATTGATGGCGGTGTTTCTTTCTGGTTTGTTATCGGTCGAATAGTGCTTGGGATCGTTTGTAAGGTTTATTCTGGGTGACCCTATGTATCCTGTGCTGACCACGCTTGCCGCTACGGCCGTGTTTCCGGTGTTGTTGACTGGTTGTGCCGAGGAAAGAACGCTCGTTTTCGACGATGTTTTCCGGGAAGAATCCCGAATTGTGTTGGATTCGAGCGACGAGTTTCTTATCGGACCTCTGCCCCGAATAGGAACGGTAACGCCGGACGGCGATATCATCATACTGGATGTCACCCCGCGTGTAGGGATCTACGACCGGACCGGGACCGGCAAGGGAAGGATCGGCGGGCCGGGCGACGGTCCGGGCGAGTACCGTTATCCGGTCTCGATGACCTCTTTCAATGATGGGTTGTACCTGTATGACCGAACGCTGTCCCGAATATCGCGTTATGACAGGACATTCCGTTTCGTCAGCTCCATGCCGGTATCGGAGCACCTGGATGAAATCAGTTACTCAGACAATGGCCGGCTATTCGGTTACTGGTCCACCCATCCCACGGAACTGGTATGCGAACTGGACGATGAGGGCCAGCTTTCTCGAAGGTTCGTGCTTCAATCTGAAAACTACAATGAAGCGTCCAGATCATCGGGCGGAGGATTGGTCATATCGGAGGGATTCCTCTACACCATATCGCCTTACGAGTACACCCTTTCGCAGTATACGCTGGATGGCGTCCTTGTCGACTCAGTCCAGGGCCGGTCGGCGCACTATGTCCCACCGCCTGATCAATTCGACGTACGTATCTTGAACGACATTCCCCGTCTTAACGAGTACCATGACCAATGGAGCCATATCCTTCAGATCCTGCGGATCGGCGACCGTGGCCTTGCGGTGGTGTTTGCTGTACCCGGCTATTCGCGCGCGTTCCTTGCCCTCTACGATTTGGATCTCAACCCGATTGCGGAAGATATCCAGTTGCCGGATTACACGAGGGCGCCCGGTACGCTGTTCTCTCGCGGCGACCGGCTCTACATGCTGGTGGAACCGTCGGATGACCAGGCGAATCCATCGGTGGCTGTCTACACCTTGAGACGGTCTCTCGACGATCTGTAACTACGTTTCTCAACCACTTTCCTGGTCGAGGTAAGGCGCTTCGCGGCTTGACAGAAATGTTTGAAAACGGTAACGATTCGATGGTTCCCGGTTTTTTTTGGTCCGATCCTCTTTCAATGGTCCGATCCTCAAGGACGAATACCTGTGAAGATTCGAGTAACAACCTTCGCTGTATTGGTTGCGGTCGTCGTGACCTTTGCAGCCTGCCTGAGTGCGTGTACTGCAGATCCCGGTGAGGAGGCCGCTCAGGAAACTGCCGATGGGGCTGCCGAAGTCAATCCATCTGAGAACACCGTGCAGCCCTTCCCGGTCGAAGCCGTGGTGGTGAGCCCCCGCACACTGACCCGTTCGATCGTCGCATCGGGCCGGCTCACAGCCATCCGGCGCACCAAGTTGAGTACCGGCGTTTCGGGCAAGGCATTGGAAGTCCTGGTGCGCGAGGGCGATCGCGTCACGGAGGGCGACCTGCTGCTGCGCCTGGACGAAGCGCCGTTCAAACTGAGTGTCGAGAAAGCGGAAGCGGATCTGCTGGACAAGCGGATCGACTATGCCGTGTACGTCATGGATACTACCGCCGTACTGAACTCGGACACGACCTGGGTGGTACGTGAACGCGAAGCACTGGAAAAGGCTCGTCAGGCATTTGAGCTTGGCGAAATCGATGACGGGAAACTGAAGTCGGCGCAAAGGAACCTGGATGCCGCGGAGTTACTCAGTGGATCGCAGCTGGATCTCCTAGCGCTGAACACGGGACTCATCCTGGCCGAAGTAGAGCATGCCCGTGTGCAGTGGGAACTCCAGCAGACCTCCGTCCATGCTCCGTTTTCAGGCATCATCGCAGAAAGACTGGTAGAGGAAGGTCAACAGGTCAGTTCGGGCGAGACCTGTTTCGAATTGATCGACATCTCCAGGGTACGCGTCAGGGCTGCCGTGCTGGAAAGTGACCTGGGCGCCGTCGGCGTCGGTCACGGGATACGCATCAGCGTCACCACGTGGCCCGGCGAGTTCTTCGAAGGCAGGATATCCCGTATACACCCCACCGTCGACGAAGAGAGCGGGACGGCCATCGTCGAAGCGGAACTCGCCAATCCGGGAGGACGGCTCAAGCCCGGCATGTTCGCCGAGGTGCTTATCGAGGGTACTTCATACGAAAACCGGATCGCCGTGCCGGACGAGGCCATCGTCAGCCGCGACGAACGCACGCTGGTGTTTGTCATTCAAGGTGGAAGGGCGCAGTGGTCCTACGTCACTTTAGGGCAGGAAGGCGACGCCTGGAGGGAGGTGACTTCCGGGGTCAGCGAAGGCGACACGGTGGCCGTCACCGGCAACATCACCCTGGCCCACGACGTCCCGGTCCGGGTGCGGTTGAGGGAATGATGCGGCTTGCCAATGCACGTGTGTTCCTGAAGAAAGTGTATTCCTGAAGAAAGGCGATATCGTTTTGAAAATGCTTATCTCCGTCGTATCAACAATTGTTTTCACGGCTGCTTCAGGTACGGCAGATGCCCAGCCATTCGCATTCGAGAAAGTCAGTGCAATCCCGCTTCAACTTGGAGATGAGTTTGTCGGACTAATCTCAGATCTGATTCAGGACACGGACGGACGGTACTACCTGACGGACTGGCAGCAGCATTCCGTTTGGATTTGTGACTCGGAAGGCAAACTGATCCGACGTGTCGGGCGGGAGGGAGCCGGTCCCGGCGAGTTGCAGCATCCCACCGGAACCGCTGTATTTGAAGACAAGATTATCGTGCTGGATACCGGAAACGGCCGGGTAATGATATTCAAGAAGGATGGTACACATTTAAACGACTTCAGATTGGACTTCCTCCCAATGACATCAGGGATCCTGGTGAGCAAGGATGGCCGGATCGCGGTCAATTCTCTCTGGGAGCCAACACTCTTCACGGTTTACGATATGGATGGCGGCATCATTGGCAGCCGAGGTGAAAGAGTGCCGGACCAGGCGGTTGGTTATACCATTGGTGATCAGCATTTCAGCCAGACACCGGACGGCCATATTCTGTACTCCACGGTCAAGGAATATCCCGTTTACAGAATGCAGTGGGACGGAACTGTTATAGCAACTTACGAAGCCGATTCCCCGGGTTACGGCAAGCTCACCTATCCGCCCGGTGCCATGTTTATAAACCACAAGGAGATCATGAAAATCTGGACGCCCATACTGCGAGCCCTCGTTGTCTCTGATCACGTACTCACGCAGCGAAAGAAGGAAAACGTCGAGAGCGACGGAACTATTGACTACTTCGGCGATCTCTTCACTATGGCCGGCGAACCTGTTCAGCTTGCGATCGAACTTCCCATGCAATTCTATGCCGCTGATGGCAATCTCCTCTCC
>VXWP01000039.1:0-58575 GCA_009835325.1 Gemmatimonadota bacterium
CTATATATTTGTTTAGTATATGTCAAGAAATACGAGAGGAAACTTCCAGGTTTTTGCAGAAAAACATTCAGGGCATTCCGAGCGTCCGACCGATCCTGTCCACCACGTCGTCGATCTTTTCCAGGTACTGCATGGCCGCCTTGTAGGTGGGCATAAGCACCCGCTCTTCATCCACCTCCCCTTCCAGGTACTGGTTGGCCATCCAAAGGTAGATGGAGAGTTCGTAGATCGACCATTCCGGATCTTTCGGGGCGTTGCCGTATCCTTCATAGAAATCGGCCGGTGTGGGGCCGATCGGCTTCAGCCGGAAGATTTCCAGCCTGGCCAGGTCCCAGGTCGGATCGCCGGACCAGGCATACTCCCAGTCGAGCCAGGCGGAACATCTCCACCGGCCGTCTACCTCGTGAACCAGCACGTTCCAGGGATGGGGATCGTTGTGCAGCAGGCCCAGGGGTCTTTCGTTCAGCCGGGGTACAGCTTGCTTCAGTACCCGCTTCATCGACGACAGTTCGAAACGAAGTCCCGGGTCTCGCTTCAGCAGGCTCTCCGCATGCCGCACGGCCTGGTGGTAATGAAAGTCACCCCAGGTTCCTCCGTCAAAAGGCTGAATGCGTTCTCCGACGATCAATCCCGCACAATGATCTGGAAGCTGGATGGAATGCACTTTTCGAAACGCGGCGCCGACATCCCGCCAGGCTTGAGCGCGCTGTCCATCGGTCAGGTTATCGACAACATTACCCAGCAACTGCCCCGGCTTGAACTCCATTAGCACGGCACGTCCACCTTCATTATCGCGATGTGCGAGAATGGCCGGCACAGGTACGTCATGCTTCCGAAGCAGGTCGTGTAAATACAGTTCTTTTTCGACCCTTTGCAGGTCGTCTTTCGTATCGTAAGGCCACTCGTATTCGCGGAGGATGTAGCGTGTGTCGTCCCGGAGTTTTACGAGGGAAGTTCGGTTGGTTACTCCGGAATGGAGTGGCTCGACAGATTGGATGGAATTACAGCCGTGCCCGGCTTCGGTGAGTAGTCCTGGAAGGATTGCAGGAAGCTGGGACATGGGGTCTGCACGCTTTCAGTTCGATCGGTTCAGCACGCGTACTTCTGTCTCCAATCGTTCTCCCAGCCGATCCTTCTGCAACTCCAGGTCATAGTGGGTCTGCAGATTCAGCCAGAATCGATCCGTAGTTCCGAAATAGCGAGCCAGCCGTAAAGCCGTGTCGGCCGAAATGGCGCGTTTGCCGTGCACGATCTCGTTTATACGGCGCGGGGAAACGGATATATCCACGGCAACACGATACTGACTCAAACCTAGTGGTTCGAGAAACTCTTCCTTAAGGATCTCACCGGGATGAATAGGGGGAATAAAAGCGGCAGGCATGTTTTACTCCTGGTGGTAGTCTACCAGTTCGACCATAAAAACGGTCTTTGAACGATATGGACATGCCAATACTATAATAACGATTCGTGGAACCTTTTTACACTGTTTCTGCATCGGTCTTGACGCCAACACAACAACCACTCGATCTGTTTCCGAGGACTCCCCGCCATGCCCAACGACCACGAACTGCGATTCGCCGCCGACGACTACCAGTCGGCCGACAACCGGGATTTCACCACGGACGCCATCCACGGAGGTTACCACGGCACGTCGTCCGCGGTGCCGATCTACCAGGGGAACACCAATTACCGGGAGGGTTACGAAGGGACTAACTCCTACGGCCGCGGGCTGGACAAGGCGGGCGGTCCCACCAGCGGTGCGCTCGAAGAACAAGTGAGGATCCTCGAAGGCGCGGAGTGGGCGCAGGCGACCTCGTGCGGCATGTCGGCGGTCAGCCAGACGTTGTTCGGCCTGCTTCGAAGTGGCGACCGGGTGGTCTGCCACGAGACCGTGTACGCCGGTACCCACATGTTGTTCCAGGACGTGCTGCCGGTGAAATGGGGCGTGGACGTCGAGATGGTCAACCTGTGCGACCTGGACGCCCTGAAAAAAGCGCTGGAAAAGCCCGCCCGGATGGTCTATTTCGAACCGTACGCCCACTCCATGGAGTTCATCGACCTGGCCCGAGCCACGGAAATGGCCCACGAAGCCGGCGCGCTGGTCGTGGTGGATAACACCTTTCTCTCCCCCTACCTGCTGCGTCCCCTGCAATACGGCGCCGACGTGGTCCTCCATGCCATGACCAAATACATGGCCGGTCACGGAGACACGCTGTCCGGAATCGTTGTGGGCTGTGACGAAGAGATCCGGAAGCAGATCCACTATATGCGCATCCTGATGGGCGGCGTGCTGGCGCCCATGAACGCCTTCCTGGTGCACCGGGGACTCAAGACCCTGGCTTTCAGGATGGAACGGCACTGCGCCAGCGGCCAGAAGGTAGCCGAATACCTTGACCGGCACGAGAAGATCGCTCGGGTCGACTACCTGGGACTGCAGTCCCATCCCCAACACGAGGTCGCGACCGGGTATCTTCGAGGCTATGGCGGTATGATGCGGTTCTTCTTTGGGTCCGGCGTCTCTCTCGACACTTTCATCGGTCGGCTAAAGATGTGCAAGCCGTGGTACAGCCTGGGCGATGTGGAGACGCTGATCCTGCCCTCGGGCGAGGATGAGAATGGCGGTTTTGGCGCGCGCGTTTCGGTGGGACTGGAAGATCCGGACGACATCATCGCCGATCTGGATCAGGCGCTGGAGAATGCGTAGAATTCCGCGCTCAACCTCACACCACCCTCTCGACCTCTTCCCCAACAGGCTCGATCTTCTTCTCCGTGGGCGGCAGGCAGTTACGCAGGACGATGTAGCCCAGCACGCCCGACAGCAGCGAGCCGGCCATGATGCCCAGTCTTTCGTCGAATAACCCGTACGTGTCGATCTCTGCGAAGGCCAGGGAACCGATGAAGAGGCTCATGGTAAACCCGATGCCACACAAGGCGCTGGCTCCATATATGCTCGTCCAGGTCATGCCCGTGGGCAGGCTGGCCCATTTGAATCTGACAAACATCCAGCAGAGGCCGAAGATACCGATCTGCTTACCCAGGAACAGGCCCAGCGCCACACCGACGGGAACGTTGTGAAGGACCTGGTCGAGCGTCATGCCCTCGAAACTGATCCCGGCGTTGGCGAAAGCGAACACGGGCAGAATGACGAAGGCCACGACCGTATGCAGATCGTGCTCCAGGATCTTGAGCGGCGAAACGTCGGGGTCGGTCCTGGACTGCATGGGAATGAATACGGCCAGGATCACGCCCGCCAGCGTCGCGTGGACGCCGGACTTCAACAGGGCGATCCACAATACTACGCCGACCATCATGTAGGAGCTGTGGGAGACCCAGTTCCTGTTGTTCAGGAAGAACAGCACCAGTACGCAGCCCGCGGCCACCAGCAGGGCCGGTATCGATATTTCCGCCGCGTAGAACACCGCGATGATCGCGATGGCCCCGATGTCGTCCAGAATGGCCAGGGAGGTGAGGAAGACCTTGATCGAAATGGGCACGCGGGAGCCCAGGAGGGCCAGCACGCCGAGGGCGAAGGCGATATCCGTGGCCACCGGGACGGCCCAGCCCCGCAACGCGTCAGGATCGCCGCTGTTGAAGATGAAATAGATCAACGCGGGGACGATCATGCCACCGACGGCGCCCACGCCGGGCAGGACGATGTTCCGCCGGTCCGACAACTCGCCCTCGAGGAATTCGCGCTTCAGTTCCAGGCCGACGAGGAAGAAGAAGATGGCCATCAGGCCGTCGTTGATCCAGAGCTGCAGCGGCTTGTGGATATCCAGCGCGGCGATGTGGATCTGAATCGGGATATTCAGCAGGAAGTGGTAAAGCGGCTCAAGGAACGAGTTCGCGAAAATCAAGGCCAGCGCGGTCGCGAGCATCAGGAGGATGCCGCTGGCGGATTCCAGGCGTAAAAAGGCGTCGATGAACGGTAGTTTCTGATTCGACATAAGCTGTGTTACCCGTACCTCCCTCAGGCTGCGCCTTCCATCGGCACGTCAGACCGGGTCCGTCACCCGCCCGACCATCTCCTCCACGTCGACGGACCGGCTGCTGCACGAGGCCTCTATGGCGGCGAAGACCATGGCCACGCTGCGGATGTTGTGTTCCAGGCGCGTATCCGGCGCGGGTCCGCCGTCAATCCACTCCAGGAACTCGTTGATCTGCCACTGGTGCCCGTCGTATTCGGGAACGACCGGGCTGACGTCTTCGACATGCATGCCCTTGCCGGGCGTGTGCCGGTACATGCGCGTGACCCCGTCGCTTCCAATGGCGACGGCGCCTTCTTCGCATTCGGCCCGGTAGTACTCCCGGTGCCAGCTGTTCTGCTCGGCGGCGCCCAGGCACGAACCCTCGTAGGCCGCCTTCACACCGTTGGTCATGTCCATCACGTACATGGCACAGCAATCCCCCTGGAAGGTGCTCCACGGCCGGTTCCACTCCCAACCGGCGATCGTCTTGCAGTCTCCCCCCGAGAGATTCCGCATCATGTCAAAGTGATGCACGGCGCCTTCCACGAGCAGGGTGTGCGGTATTTCATAGCGGAAGGCGCCCCAGGCGCCGTACTTCCGGTAGTCCGCGGCAAAGCGGCCCTGGATGTGGTTGATTTGTCCGAGTTCTCCGTCCCGCAGCACCTGCCGCATGGTCAGCATGCGGCTGGAATAACGGTAGTTCTGAATCACGTGCATCTTCAGGCCGGTTTCCGTGACCGCCCTGTATATATCTACGCAAGCGGGCCACGTGTCGGCAATCGGTTTTTCACTCAGGATGTCCAGCTTGTGCTCCACCGCCTGCATTACGGCGTCCCGGTGGACGGCCGGTGGGATCACGATCGTGCAGTAGTCCGCTTCCACCTCCCCGAAGGCGGATGCCATGTCCGTGTACCGACGGCTCCGTGGAAGCCCCAGGAAATCCCCGGAATCGTGGAGGATATCCGTATTGATATCCACCAGGGCGACGATTTCGTGCCGGTCGTTGAACCTTGGATAGAATTGGCGTATCCATGCGCCGGCCATGCCGCCGCCACCGATCATCAGGCATTTCTTTTTGTTAGACACTCAGTACTCCATTCTCTTGCTGGAAAACGCCTCGCTATATCACCATCCTCTTCCAGGCGCCCTGCCGGAACCGGTAGACGCAGGCGATACCGAGCAGGCAGATGTAGATAGTCGCGCTCAGCCATGCGCCCCAGAAGTCCAGTTCCAGGGTGAAGGCGAGCAGATAGGTCAGGGGGAGGAAGATCACCCAGGCGCCGATGAAAGCGGCCACGGCGGACCACCGGGTGTCGCCGGCGCCGCGCAGGGCACCGATGAATATGACCGCGAGGGCGTCGAAGGCCTGGAAAAGCGCCGCGTACAGCAGTCCCTGCCTGCCGTAGCGGATGACGGCGGGGTCGTCGTTGAACAGGCTGACCAGCGGCTCGGGAAACAACAGGAACGCCAGGCCGACGAAGACCATGATGCCCATCGCCAGTTTCAGGGCGCTGTAGGCGCTGCGTTCGGCCTGCGCGATACGTTTGGCCCCGATATACTGCCCCACGAGGGTGGCAGCGGCCATGCCGATGCCCAGGCCGATCATGTAGGAGATGGACATCAGCTGGATGGCGATCTGGTTCGCGGCCAGCTGGGCGTTTCCCAGCCTTCCGATGATGGCGGCGAAGATGACGAAGCTGCCGATGTCGAGAAACCGTTGCAGGCCGATCGGGGCGCCGACTTTCAAGAGCCGGACCTGGTCCAGCCACCGGGGCCGCGGCACGGTCCGGTTGTCGTAGGGACGGAGCCACCGGGACAGGTACAGGACGATATATATACCGCCGCCCAGTATGCCGGCCAGCGCCGATCCCATGGCCGATCCCTGCACCTCGAGGCGGGGCAGGCCGAAGTGGCCGTAGATCAGCCCGTAATTCAGGATGACGTTGATGATGTTGATGGTGATGCCGATCTTCATCGGCGTCTTCGTATCGCCGATCCCGCGGAAGAAGCTGGCCGTGGTCATGGCGACCATGAAGGCCGGACCGTCGATCAGCCGCCACTGCAGATAGGTGATCCCCAGGCGCCGCACTTCGGCGGAGGGTCCCGCGAGGTCGAACAACAGGGGCACGAAGGGGATGACGAGCAGGATCAGCAAGCCGCTGGCCACGGCCATGTACAGTCCCTGCCACGTCATGTACCCGCAGTCCTTCCGGTTGCCCGCGCCGTAGCTCTGGGCGACGAAGGTGTTCAACCCCATCGCCAGCCCCAGGAACGGAAGGTAGAAAAGCCAGGCGAGCATGGATCCGAGACCCACGGCGCCGATCTCGGCCACGCCCAGCTGGCCGACCATGTACGTGTCGACCACGCCCAGCAGCGTTTCGGACATGTTGGCCAGGATGATCGGATAGGCCAGCAGCCACACCTGGTTCACGCTTCCCGAGGTGGGATGAAAGGCGGGTACCGTATCCTGGGCCGATGGTTTCGATGTATCGGAAACGCTCATTTTTTTCGGAAAGTTGCAGCTTGATCACTGGGATAAACGCCAGGAACGAAGGCACAGCAGATCACATTTCGCGGCGCACCGGATCATCCGCGGCGCACCGGATCGTCCGCGGCGACTCGGATCGTCCGCGGCGCACCGGATCGTCCGTACCGTTCCTGACACCTCGCATCATACGAATCAGTCGGATCGGTTCACGCGATTCTCGCAGGAAAGTGCGCAATGCGACGTGTCCGTGCCGGAAACGCTACGCGTCCCCGACGATGGTCAGTCCGCCGTCGACCACGAGGCTGGCGCCGGTGATGAAGGACGCCTCGTCGGACGCGAGAAACACCACGGCGGACGCGATGTCTTCCGGAAGGCCCAGCCGTTTCATGGGCGGCCGGTCGATGTAGGGCCTGCGTACCGACTCGTCTAGGCCGTCCCAGGCATTGGTCAATATGGCGCCGGGCAGCACGGCGTTGCTGCGGATATCGGGTCCGTAATCCACGGCGACAGCCCGCGTGATCCCGACGACCCCGCCCTTGGCCGCGTCATAGGCGGCGTAGTCCCGGAATCCCACCAGGCTGTGTACCGACGCCGTGTTGACGACGGCGCCTCCTCCGGATTCCCGCATGACCGGGATGGCGTGCTTGCAGCCCAGGTAGATTGCTTTCAGGCACACTTCGAGCGTCCTATCCCAATCGGCTTCCGCAAGGTCGCACACCGGTCCGGGCGCGTGCCAGTACGCGTTGTTGTGCAGGATCTGCAGTCCGCCGTAGGTGTCGACCGCGCTCTGGACCATGTGCCCGACCTGTTCGTCCCGGCTCACGTCGGCGACGCAGGCTGTGGCCGCCCAGCCCTCACGGCGGATCGATTCGACGGTCTGTTCCAGTCCCACTTCGTTGATGTCCACGGCCACGACCCGGGCGCCTTCCCGCGCCATCCTCTCCGCGGTGCCCCGTCCGATGCCCGAGGCCGCGCCCGTTACGATCGCCGTCTTGTCTGCCAGTCTCATGGTTCTGCTCCGTTGCTATGCCGCCGAACTCAAATCAACGCTCGGTTACCGGTGACTCCCGGGTGCGGCGCCACAGGTCCTCGAACTCCGCGGTGCCGTCCTCCCGCCAGTATTCGGTTCGGATACCCGGCGTATAGGCCTCCAGTTCCCATCCATGGCGGATATTCCCGAAATGGACGCGATGCCCGTCGGGAAACACCGCCGTGCGGATGAAGCGCGGCCTGGGAAAATCGTAGGGTTCATCCCGGTCGAGAAAGGGCTTCATCACGTCGTCCGGGACGAGGAACCCGTGCATGGCCTCTTCGTCCACTTCGACGCCCAGTCCGGGCCCGTCTGGGACGCGGTGGAAACCGCCCACGACCTCGATTGGTTGCTTGAGCAGGTGGTGGCGGTACAGGTTGATGCAGGTGATGGCGGGCCAGGTGGCGTGGGTGAGCACGGCGCCGAGATGGGCGGCCCAGGTGGTGGTGAGTCCGTTGCCGACCATCTGGAGCCAGAAAGGCATGTTGGCCTCCGCGCTGAGGATGCCCTGGTACTTCACCCGCGTGGCGCCGCCGCTGACGACGAAACCGTCGCAGACCGCCTCGCGGATCGCCGTGGTGTAGGGTGGAGAACCGAAATGCATGGCGATGGGGCGGCTGATGACCTGCCGCAGCTGCCGGTTGCCCAGGAGGTCGGTCTGCGGGATGGGCGTCTCGAACATGGCGACGATGTCGAACCCCTCCAGGCCGCGCATGACAGGCATGGCCGCGGCGGCGTTGTGCATGGAACCGTTGGCGTCGAGGTCCACCCGGAAGTGGCGCGGCACGTTGGCGTCGATCGCCGACATCTGTTCGTGGATGTCGTGCCAGGGCCGTTGTTTGAGCTTGATGGTCGTGTACCCGTGGTCCACGGCGTCCCGGACCTGGCGGACCCAGTCGTCCGGCGGCCCCTCGTTGGACCACCAGGATATGGGCACCCAGTCCCGCGCCTTGCTGCCCAGCAGCTTGTGACAGGGGACCTCGAGCGCCTTGCCGACCACGTCGTAAAGAGCCATCTGCAGTCCGGCGCCGATCGTATCGTCCTGCATGAAATCCGCCGGGCTCTTTCCCATGACGCGCTGCACGCTCTGGTCGGTCACCCGCGAGTGGATGTAGTGGACGATGGTCTCGCCCCAGCCCACGAGACCGGCGTCGGTGGTGACCTTGCACAGTTCGAAGACGGACCAGTTGTATACCGTCCGCTCCGCCATGGGCCGCTGTCCCTGCGTGAACGGCACGGTGACGGTGAAGCGTTCCACGTTGGTGATTTTCAGGGGCATGAAGTTGCTCCGTTCCTCCCGGTTACTCCGGTTTTTGCAGGTAGGCCGCCAGCAGGGCGGCGCACCGGACCAGGCTGTTGCGGGGGATGATCTCGAATCCGTGGGTGTTCTCCGTGGGGATGCACAGGAGGCCGGCCTGGGGCGTCTGCCCCACGGACTTGGCCATGGTGGCGTCCGAGGCGTAGCTCTGCCAGTACGCGCACTGGGGCTCCATGTCCAGCGCCCGTCCGCACGCCAGCAGGCGGTCCGCGACGGCTTTGTCGTAGAGTCCCCGCCCGTCGCCGTAGACCACGATGGGTTCGTCCGTGAGCGCCACGCCGTACTCCTCGCAGGCCGGGCCGGAATCCACGGCCAGGGATACCTCGCCGGGCAGGGACCGCGCGGCGTACGAAGCGCCGTGGCCGCCGATCTCCTCGCAGGTGGTCATCACGAGGTAGGCATCGCCCGCGGGCCGGACGCCCTGGTCCTTCATGCGCGCGGCGGCACCCAAGGCGATGGCGATGGCCGCCCGGTTGTCCATGAAATACCCGCCGATGCAGTCTTCGATTTCCCAGAAAGCGCGCCGCGATTGGGCGATGACGACCCGCGTTCCGGCGTGCACGCCCGCCTCCTTCAGCTGCGCCGCCGTCCGGCGCGTGAAGACGTACACGTGATTCCAGTCCATGGCCACGTTGCCGCCCTTGGCCTTGGTCTCCCAGATCCGCGCGGAATCGGCCGTCGTGTGCTGCGGACCGACGGAGAGAACGCCAGGAACGATGCCGTCGTCCGCAATGATCTCCACGGGGCCCTGCCCGTAGTTGGCGGGATAGATGCCACCGAGAGGATTGACCCGGAGCGTGCCGTCCTCGTTGACGCGCTTGACGACCAGGGCCAGTTCGTCCAGGTGGGCCATCACGCGGATCACCGGGGCGTCTGGCGAGGATCCCTTCAGCAGGCCGACGACGTTGCCGGCGGCGTCGACCCAGGTCTCGTCGCACAGGGACTGCAACTCCCGTTCGCAGACCGCCCGCACCTCGTCCTCCTGGCCTGACGGCCCTCGGGCGTAAACGAGTTCCTGGAGCAGTGAAACGAGGTGGTCGTCGGCGGACATGAATCGCTCCTTGCGGGTTGAATTGATGGGTCGTGGTCGTGGCACGTTTGTCGAAAAGGTATGCGTGAAATAGTACTTTTCGATCGGTTCCAGATCAAGGGTAAAGACTTGACAGAGGGCATGTTATGTATAAACTCCTGCATATCGTCGTCCAGGTGTCCGGAGTTGCCGCCGTCCTGGAATCGGGACTGGTCTCAGGAGCAAAAGATGGTTCAAGCCGCTCAATGGACGCTGGCGGCAATCGTCACGAAAACGACGGTCGTGCACACCGTGACCTATTTCCTCGCCGGTGCGCTGGCCTACGCGTTTTTCGACTACCAGTCGCTCTGGGAAGAACCGGTCTTCAACGTGTACATGCGGCGCATGGACGATCCGGTCCTGATGGCCGGACCGCTCTTTCAGCCCATACGTGGCGTGTTGTTCGGTGTGGTGTTCTACCTGCTGCGCCGCGAATACTTCGGCCGGGCATACGGCTGGCTGACCATCTGGGCGGTCCTGGTCGTGCTGGGGATGTTGAGTACGTTCGGTCCGGCACCGGGTTCCATAGAGGGCCTGATCTATACGACGATTCCCTTCGGCTCGCAGTTCGGCGGCGGGAGCATCGAGACTTTAGCCCAGGCGCTTTCCTTTTCGTTTATCGTGTTCTGCTGGGTACGTCAGCCTGAGAAACGGTGGTTGACCTGGGTGTTGACGGCTGCGTTTTTCCTTGTCCTGGCGTTTTCAATCATCGGGATGCTCCAGTGATCCTTCCTGGTTTACCTATTTTACAGGAGTCATTATGTACCGGAATCTGATTGCAATACTTGTAAGCAGCGCATTCGTGACCATGTTGTCGGCCTGCGCGGCCACGGAAGAGGAAACGGCAACGCCCGCGGCCGAGTCCGAAACCGCGGGCGACGCTGAAAAGGCGGCCGATGCCGACGTCCTCACCACGACCTTGACGCCCTACTCGGACCGGGCCGCCATCGTCGCCCACCTGCTGGAGGCGGAGCGGAAGAAGATCAACACCGAGGCCATGGCGGTCAACTTCCCCGACTTGGACAGGCAGACCGCCTACGACATCCAGGCGGACATCCTGGCCGAGAAACTGAAGAATGAAGAGCGCGTCGGCTGGAAGATCGGGTTCTCACGCATGCCCGAGGACCCGGCCACGCTGGATCCCATTTACGGCCACATCATGGCGTCGAACGTGTTCGAGCCCGGTACGCCCGTGGAAGCCGCGTCCTTCGTGGCGGACACGGCGGTCGTGGGAGGCGAATTCGCCGTCGTGCTCGGCCAGGATCTCCCCGGTCCCGATTTGACTCGTGAGCAAGTCGGCGATGCCGTCACCGCGGTGGTCGGCGTGATCGAGCTGCTTTCCACGTGGACGGCCGGTACCGAGGAGAATCCGTCCACGCGCGACCATGACGTCACGGGCAACGTATTCCACGTGGGCATCATCCTGGGTGAGACGCGCGTGCCGCTCTCCGAGATGGATTTCACGAAGGAAACCGCGACGGTAGCGATCGACGGCGAGGAAAGGGCCTCCGCGCTGGCCACCATGAACATGGGCGTGGACCCCCTGGAGGCGCTGACCTGGCTGGCCAACGAGTTGACCACCTACAGCGACGAATACCTCCGGGCGGGGGACGTGGTGATCACCGGGACGGTCTTCCCGCCGCCCCGCATGGGCGCCGGCAGCAAGGCCGTGATGAGCTACACGACCCTCGGCACGATCGAGGTGGAACTGAAATAAAAGACCCTGGCTACTCAACCTGGGATTCGAAAAAAAGGCATGATGATTAACGCCAGGAAGCTGATCCTGGGAACCGCCGCCTATACGGTCTGTACCTTCTCTCTCGCCGTGGGCTGGCATGTTCTCCTTTTCCAGGAGAGATATGAATCGTTCGGCTACTTCGAGGGAGAGCCAGACTTTCTGCTCGGGTTGCTCACCATCGTCCTCCAGGGCGTGCTGCTCTCCGCCCTGTTTCCGATGCTGAAACCCGTGGGCACCTCATTTCGGCGGGGGATCAAGTTCGCTTTCATTGCAGGCGCATTCTTCTGGACTTCTCACGTGCTCGCCTTCGTCGCCAGGCAGAAGGTGCCCGAAGTGTCGGCGTTCATCTGGATGGAAACGGCCTACCTATTGGTCCAATTCGGGCTGTTCGGTCTGATCCTCGGTGTGATATACCGTGGAGAGACTCAGACTGACGGTCGATCAAATCCCGGCAACGAAGGCGGGGATGCATAAAATCAGCCGGACGGTCAGTCCCTTCCGTAATATTGAATCAACAGGCCGCCGCGTCATCGTCGGCCTGGGCGAGCTACTGTGGGACATGCTGCCCTCGGGTCCCCAGCTCGGCGGTGCCACGGCGAACTTCGCCTATTTCGCGTCCCTCGTGGGTGAGGAGGGCATCGTAGCGAGCCGGGTCGGTCGGGACGGCCTCGGAGACCGGGCCGTGGACCGTATAGCCGGTCTCGGCCTTTCCGCCGACGAGATTCAGCGGGACGAAGTCTATCCCACCGGAACGGTCGACGTAGCCATCGGACCGGACGGGCAGCCCGATTTCACGATCAACGGCGATGTCGCGTGGGAGCACATGGCGTGGACGCCCGGCTGGGCCGCGCTGGCCAAACGGGCGGACGCAGTATGCTTCGGGACGGTATCCCGTCACCAGGCTGGTTCGATCGGTGCGGTCACGGCGTTCCTCGAAGCTTTGAGGCCCTCCGCCTTACGTATCTTCGACGTGAACCTGCGGCAGGACCGGTATTCAGCGGCCCTGCTTCACGATTCCTTCCAGCGTGTCCACATCGTCAAGTTGAACGACGAGGAACTGTACGCGGTCTGTCCCCTGCTGGACCTCGGGGGCGAAGATCTCGAGTCCATGGCCAAGCGGCTGCGCGCAGCTTATGACCTGGAAGTCGTCTGCGTCACTCGCGGCGCGGAAGGCAGCCTGCTGGTCACCGCGTCGGAGACCGTTGCCCACCCGGGCGTGCCGGTCGACGTGGTGGATACCATCGGCGCCGGCGACGCCTTCACCGCGGTCCTGGCCATCGGGTACCTGCGCGGCGTGCCGCTTGAACGCGTGAGCGAAGCCGCCAACCGGCTCGGCGCCTGGGTCGCGTCCCAGACCGGCGCCATGCCGGCGGCCGACGAGGCCGTGTGCGCCGCCGTCCGGAATACCCTCCTGGAAGCGTAAGGGAAACGCGGGGGTTACTCGGGCAGGTAGTAGGTCTCTTCCGCCGGCCGCAGGGGGCGGTTGAGCCAGAGGGGCCGGCGCAGTCCGCCAGGTCCGGGCGCGGGGCGCGTCTGGTCGAGCCATTCGCGGTACACCTCGAAGGACTTCTCCGTATCCACCATCACGTCCCCGTAGGCGTCCTCTTCGCGGGCCTTTTCGATCCTGACCTTCTGGTGCCAGCAGTGCATGCCGCTCACCGGATCGGGGTGCACGGGGAAGGTGATGTTCTGGTGCACGCCGCCATCCCGCCAGAAGATGCGGGAGGAGTCGCGGTCGGCGCTTTCGTAGGGCCGAATCCCGTCCATCACCTTCATGCGCCACTTGCCGCCGGAAGCTTCCTGGATGTCCACCAGGTTGACCGACCAGCGGTTGCCGTCCGCGTCCTGCTTGCGCCGCCAGCGGCCCAGGTGGTGGGAGCAGGCGACCACGCCGGGTTTCATGGCCTCGGTGACCCAGACGCGGTCCACGAAATGGCCGATCTCGGTGGTCACCCGAACCAGGTCGCCCGTGGTGACGCCCATCCGGTCGGCGTCCTGCCGGTGCATCCACACGGGGTTGCGGTTGGAGATCTCGTTGAGCCACTTGGCGTTGCCCGATCTCGAGTGGATCAGCGTGGGCAGCCGGAAGGTGGGCACCAGCGGGAACTCGCCCTGCTCGCGGTCGAGCTCGTCGGGGTGCACGTGGCTCTTGATGTAGGTGGGGATGGCGTACTCCGGCCAGCCCCAGTCCACCATGGTCTGGGAGTAGAATTCCTGCTTGAGTGAGGGCGTGGGGAAGCCCGCGCGCGGGGTCCCGTCCACCATGACCCCCACGGTCTTGCCGCCGGCGACCAGGGTATTCGTCTCCGGATCGACCTCGGCGCCCGCGGCCGTCTCTTTATCCAGTTGCTTGAGATGCTTCGCGTAGGCCGTCTTCTCCACCTCGAAAGCGCCGTACTTGCGCATGTAGTCCAGGGTGGACAGCCCTTCTTCCGCGGCGGCCTCGGGCAGCCCGTCCACGTGGTCGAAGATGTACCGGTAGTATTCGTCGACGGTGATCTTCTCGCCGGGACGGTAGGGTGAAATGAAATGGTCCCTGATCCCCAGGCTGCCGTCGGGATCGATGCGCCAGGATAGCTCGATCCAGAACTCGTCCTCTTCCCAGACCTCGCCCGGGTTGGCTTCGTAGGTGAAGGTCACCGGATCGCCCATGCGCCGCCGCGCCTCGCGCAGGACGGGCTGGCGGAACCCGATCCAGGTGCCCGAGTGCGTCTCGTAGCTGATGATGTCGTGGCGCTCGCTGGCGTGACCCATGGGCAGCACGTAATCGGCGAAATAGGCCGTCTCGTTCCACGTGGGGGTCAGGGCCGCGTGAAGCCCCACCTTCTCCTCGTCGCGCAGCGCCTCGACCCAGGTGAACCCGTCGGGGTATGTCCATACGGGGTTGAATACGCGCGTGAAGTAGACGGCCAGCTTTCCGCGCCCCTCTTTCAGGAAATGGGGCAGGAGAAAGCTCATCTCGTAATGGGAGAGGGGGTATTCCTTCGGGAAATGGAGTTCGTTCCAGAACTTCTGATCCGGGGGATGGTCGAAGACGTTGGGCTTGAACTTGTTCCATCCGCTCGGCGAGGTCCCGCCCTCTGTGCCGACGCTGCCCGTGAGCACATTCAGGAAATGAAGGCACCGCGCCACGGCCCATCCGCCGGCATTGCCGCTGCCCGCGCTGCGCCAGTTGTGGGTGGCGAACCGCGACCCCGCTCGGCCGATCTCCCGGGCGATCTCCACGATCTGCGCCGCCGGCACGCCGCTCTCCTGTTCGGCGAACTCGGGGGTGTATTCGCTGTATACGGCCTTGAGCGCTTCGATGAACCGCTCGAAGGTGCGCGGCCCGTCCGGGTGTTCCTTCTCCAGGTAGGTCTGCCAGTTGACCCACGTTTTCATGAACGCTGCGTCGTAGAGGCCGTCCTGCAGGATGACGTTGGCCATGGCCAGCAGCACCGCGGCCTCGCTGCCCGGATAGGTGGGCATCCAGTGGTCGGCCATGCTGGCCGTGTTGGACAGCCGCGGGTCCATGACCGCG
This sequence comes from Gemmatimonadota bacterium, assembly GCA_009835325.1. Taxonomy (NCBI): domain Bacteria; kingdom Pseudomonadati; phylum Gemmatimonadota; species Gemmatimonadota bacterium. The sequence continues at coordinate 15,132 of VXWP01000039.1, forward strand.
AGCTTCGCGCCCTTCATCATGCCTTCGATGATGCGCTGGGCGTGGGGATTGAAGTAGTGTCCCGATTCCAGGTGGGCGCTGATGAGGAGGATGAACCGTGCGTTGGCGTGGTCCGGCGACGGCCGGTCGAAGAAGTGCCAGAGGGCGTATCCGAAGCGGGCGCCCGACGAGCAGATGTTGGTATGGCTGTTATGCCCGTCCACGCCCCAGGCCTTGAGCACGCGGTCGATGTAGCCTTCGGCGCCGGGCCGGCCCACGTGGTAGGCGATCTCGTTGTTGGCGCCCTGCTGCAGGCGTTCTCGGATCCGCCCGGCGATGTCGTCCAGCGCGTCGTCCCAGGACACCCGTTCCCACTCGCCGCTGCCCCGCGCGCCCGAGCGGCGCACGGGATAGAGGATGCGGTCTGTGTCGCGGATCTGGTTGATGGTCGCGGGGCCCTTGGCGCAGTTGCGTCCCCGGCTGGCCGGGTGGTAGGGATTGCCCTCGAACTTGCGGACCTCCATCGTCTCCTTGTCCACGTAGCTCAGCATGCCGCATCCGGCTTCGCAGTTGAAGCATGCCGTGGGCACCACCATGTAGCGTTTGGGCTGCTGCCGCGGCCAGTCCTGCGCCTCGTACTCCACCCAGTCGTCCCACTGGTCCGGCGGCGGGTAGTCCGTGAGCGCACCGCCCTCGGTCAGACTCGGGAGATCCGGTCCGTCCTCTTCGTGCAGGTTGGGGATCAGGCCGATCTTCTCGGCCAGCGATTCGATCAATCCCGGTTTATGGCGCATGGACATGTGGTCAATTCCAGTCTCGATGGTCAGCGCTGCGCAGAAAGACGCCGTACCTTTCAGCTCAGCGGAATGTCCTGCGGCGCCCTGACCCAGACGTACTCCGTCGCGTATAGACCGATCAGCACGCCCGCGCCCGCCGCGGCGAGCATCGGACCACCGCCGATCCAGGCCAGTACGATAGGAACAAGATTGCCGATGGCGATACCGAGCCCCCAGAAATACCCCCGGTACCTGCCCCGGACGATGGCCTGCACGGCTTTCCGGGCGTCTGCCGTGGGATGGGGCGTCAGCATCTCGGACGCGATCACCAGCAGGTTCAGGATGACTGCGGCGATCAACGTTGTCCGCAGGAAGTCGGTCCACGCCTCACCGGGCGCGCCGAACAGCAGGACCAGGGCGAACACCGCCGCGCCGGCCAGCACCGCGTGGAGCAGCATGTGCAGGACCAGCGTCGGGCTCTGCCAGAAATCCCGTCCCTTGGCCTGGGCGAAGAGAAAGGCCGTGTATACCGCCGTGACGACCGCCAGCGCGGCCGTGATCCAACCGATGATTTCGGCTGCCCCGGTTCTGCCGGTCCACATGGCCGCGGCCCAGAGCGTGAGCGCCAGCCCGTAGAGGGTCAGGGCGTAGCCGCCGAGTACGAGCCAGGACTTCCACTGGGGACGGAGCAGCACGTAGAGAAAGCGTTTGGGTTGGGTCAGGTCGCTGACCAGCAGGATCGTCGTGGCCAGTAGAAACGTCAAGGCCACGGTGCAGCCGGCCCAGGCAAGCACGGGATCGACGGCATGCCCGAGGACCGACGCCGCGAAGGGAAGGAGGAAGGCCCCGGCCGAGATGGCCTTGGTCCACACGTAGGCCGCCACGTCGTTGCCCCACAGGACGCCCTTGTCCGGCGCGTCGTAGACTCGGCGCGCCGCGGCGTCTTTGCCGGCGCCGTTACTCGCCCGGTCGCCGGCGCCGGTCTGTGCGACGCCGCCAACCTGTCCACCGTCGCCATTTTGCCCGCCTCCAACCTGTCCGTCCTGTCCCGCCCCGCCGAGTTGCCGGATCATGTCCTCCGGGTCCGCCTTGGCGGTTCTTTCCTCGATATATCGGGCGAAATGGCCGACGCCGTCTGACTGTGAACTCCACATGTAGTTGTCCGACGTCGCGGTTTCCCCGGGCGTCAAAGAGGCCTTGTCGCCGTCGATGTAGTACAGGCGGGGCTTCGTGTCCTTCTCGATCTTTCGGACCGTCACCTGTTCCTTCGCGAGCAACTGGGCGATCTCCGTCGATCCATCGTCCATGTCGCCCGAGATGATGGCGTGTTCCGGGCAGACGTTCACGCAGGCGGGTTCGAGACCGATGTCCACACGGTGGGCGCAGTAGTTGCACTTGGCCGCCGTATGGGTATCGGGATCGATGTACAGGGCGTCATAGGGACAGGCCTGCATGCAGCCCTTGCATCCGATGCATCGCCTCGGATCGAAATCGACGATGCCGTCCTTCCGGGTGTACAGCGCCGTCACCGGGCAGATCTCCACGCAGGGGGCGTCCTCGCAGTGGTTGCACCGCATGACGGAGAAATGCCTCGACGTGTTCGGATACGTCCCTTTCTCGATGTACTTGACCCAGGTCCGGTTGACGCCGAGGGGCACCTCGTGCTCGGCCTTGCACGCAACGGTGCAGGCGTGGCACCCGATGCACTTCCTGTTGTCGATGATGAAACCGTATTGCATGGATGCTCCGCAAAAAGTTCAGCCGGAGAGCTTTCCGTACCGGCCGCCGTAGAAAACCAGTGGGCGCCCTTCACCGGCGTCACCCGCTACGATTTCGCCGATGAAGATGTCGTGATCTCCGCCCGGCAGTACATTGGTGACCCGGCAGTCGACGTAGGCGAGCGCTTGTTCGATAACGGGCGAGCCCGTAACCTCGGTCCGGTATTCGATGCCTGTGAAGTCCTTCGGACCGTGCTTTGCGAACCGCACGGACAGCGCTTCGTGTTCTTCGGTCAATATGTTGACGGCGAAGCAGTCGCTGGCCTTGAGGCAGGCGTTCATCTGGGCCTTGACGTCCACCGATACGAGGATGAGCGGGGGATCCAGGGAGAGGGAAGCCACCGCGTTGGCGGTCATGCCCTGCGGCCTGTCCTCGTAGCAGGTGGTTACGACGGTCACGCCGGTCGCGAAATGCCCCATGATCCGCCGTTGTTCCATTTGATCGAATGCCATTTTACCACGCTTGTCAGGGTGTTTTCCGCGATCGGGCAACTGTCTCCCACTGTGATGCATCGTCCCGACAAAGTCAATGTATTTAAAGATCGTCCCGCGTTTCATTCCCGCTGGCGTCTCGGTGCTACAGATGCATCACCACGAAGGCGGTTACGGGTATCCACCGGGCGCTTTCATTGAACACGTTGCGCGCATGGTTGTACCTCGCCTCCAGGGACAACCTCACGTGGTCGCTGACGGTCAGGTTGACCCCCAGGCCGAACACGAACATGAACGAGTGGTCGATGGTATCGGAGTCCGCGTCTTCACCCGCGGCTGTGCGATCGGATCGGCCCGTGAAGCGGTCGGGCCAACCTGTGGCCCTGGCCCATCCCACACCCCCATGTCCATAGAATCCCACGGGATCCGCGATCCCCTCAATCATCAGGCCCACATTGCCGCCCGTCAGCGTTCTGTCGGCATCCGATGCCAGCCCTTCATTAGCCGACCCCTCATTCGAATGCGAAAACGCCGCCTCTTTGATACCGAATCGACTGTGAAGGCCCTCAATCAGCAGGAAGTAACCCTCGTCGACGGGTATGGCCACGCCACCGTGCAGAAAAGGACCTGCCGACGCCGTTCCGTCCGCCAGATCACCAATGGGCATGGCGGGACCGCCGCCCAACCGGACATTCACCTGGCCCTCGGCAAACAACGGCGAAAACAAACACGCGATCGCCAGACAAATACCACGCACTTGAGGATTCCCTTCATGCCGCATCATGTCGCAACTTCGAATTCACCGGAAAGAACGGACCGGTTTGTTTTTAGGCTCAATGAGCAGGTTCCGTGTGAAAGAAGTAACTTATTTCTGAATTTTGTGGGAATAGAATCGGCGCCGGCGTGGTCTAATCAGTAGGCAGCGGCAACCGTTCGGATCGATCTCCGGCACTTTCGAGATGCGTTAACGGCCCGCGCCGGCCGACAGTCCGCTGGATGCTGACCATATTGTTCCGGCCATTCGAGGGAAGCGGGATGAGGAAAGACGCCTTGACGGACGATGCACTGGTCGACGCCGCCCGCGATGGCAGCGAGGACGCCTTCCGCGCCCTGGTGGAACGATACGAAGGCCGCGTGGCCACCGTCGTCATCCGCATGCTGGGAAACACCCCCGAAGCCGAGGACGCGGGGCAGGAGACTTTCATCCGGTTCTATCGCGGCTTGCGAGGATTCCGTGGTCAGGCGTCGGTCGGCACCTACCTGACCCGGATCGCCATCAACCTGGCACTCACCGAACTGAAAAAACGCCGGCGCCGTTCGATTTTCGTCCCCTTCAAACCGCCGGGCAGGGAACAGGACGCACCGGAGCTGGACTATGCCGATCCGGCGGCCAGCGCCGACTACGACGATACAGCCGACCGAATTCAAAAGGCGCTGAACAGACTGAAGCCCGAATTCCGTTCCGTGATCGTACTCCGGCTGATGGAAGGCTATTCGACGAAAGAAACCGCCGAGATCCTGGGTTTGCCCATCGGGACGGTACTGTCCCGACTGAGGAGGTCCCAGGAGAAACTGAAACGCATGCTCATTTCCTCTAACAGGGAGCTTGTCCATGAAACGGTCTGAACTGGATCTGCTGTACCGGTCGCTGGATGCGTCCCTGACGCCCGAAGAACAAAGCCGCCTGGACGCGGCGTTGCGGCGCGATCCCGGACTGCGGGACGAATACGAGCGACTGGTCCGGCTGCGAAGCCAGGTCGAAAACCAGGAATCGCCCTCGTTCCGGGCGGATTTCTCCCAACGCGTCATGGAACGCCTGGCGGCGGAGTCCGCGGCCGTACCGTCGTCGATCCCTGAAGGCGGAACAACGACCGACTTCGAGGACGTGTTGCCCCTCATGTTCCGCAAAGTGGCGGTGGCCGCTTCGGTCGCTGCCGTCCTGCTGTTAACCTACAACCTGGCCACGTCCGAAAGTGTCTCTATCAACACGTCGTTCGGACTGACCGAGGAACTGTATCCTGAAGACCTGTACGACGCGCGGATCGCGCTGGAAACGGAGGGCGAACTATGAACATCCACCTGAAGACCGCGGCCATTCTGCTGGCCACGTTGATTATCGGCATGGTCTGTGGCGCGCTCATCCTGGGCGCCTTCGCCCGGGACCGTCTGCAGCCGCCGCCCCAGGTGACCCGGGAACGCTTCGTGGAACGGTGGGTCAGGATGGTGCAGCCGGATCCTGAGCAGTTGCAGAGGATCCGGGAAGTGGTGGGCGAACATGAACCCGGATTCCGGGAGTACTACATGCGCCATCGGCAGGAGATACAGGTCCTGGTCGATTCGCTGCACGGGGACCTGGAACCCATCCTTACCGAAACGCAACTCGAGCGGATCAAGCGGATCCGCGAGGGTCGCGAACGCGTCCGCGAGTTTCGACGGGATGGCGATCGCGAACCACGCCGGGGACGCCTGGGACCGCCCGGGCGCAACAGGTCCAGCGAGCGGTCGGGCGGGCGGCCTCGAGGGGATCGCCCTGACAGCATTCGTACGGAAGGGCGCGGGAGCGACAGTGACCATTGACTCCTCGTTCCGACAGGTCAGGAGTGGCCCAGCCGCCGGGCATTGTACGGATGTGAAGAAAGTTGGAATACCCCGCACCCGTCCCCCGTCTAATCAAGTAGAGCAACACGAAGACGATCTCCGGAGATCGCGGTCCAAACATCCGCCAGCATCACCATGAAGGGAGCGACAAAATGAAAAAGATCATTTCAGGAACCATCACCGGCGCGCTGAGTATCGTCGTACTGACCTGGACTATGGTCGTACTGGTCTGGGCTTCTGATGCGATGGGCCGGATCGGTCATGAGGAAGCTGACGTGCTCGACGGAGTCGCTGCACTCGCGGCATCTGGATCGTCCGGCGAGTTCTCCGACATCCTGGCAGACGATATTGCCGATGACGATGCGGATGATGTGCGGACGCGTCTGTCCCGGAGAGGAATGTCCGGTCTCGAACTCACGGACGAGCAGGAGGAGAAGATCGAGACACTGCGTTCCGCCTACACGCGGGAAATGATACAGCTTCGCGCCGACTCGAGGCTTGCACGGGTCGAACTTCGCGAACTGATGGATGAGATCAGTCCCGACATCGACCGGGTGAAGGAGCTGGCCGCGGCCGCATCGGCGGCCCAGGGCGCCGTGTTCGAGCGAATCGCGCTTTTCCGTGCCGAGTTCAAGAATGTCCTGACCGCTGAGCAGCAGGAGAACCTGCGTGAGTCCTTCCGCGACCGGCGCGACGGTCGCCGCGATTCCGGGATGCGCTGGCGGCGCGACGGCCGCGAATCGCGCAACCGGCGTTAAGCAGGTGTTGCAACATGCCGCGGAAGGATCCAGGTCCGGCCGCGGCATTAACCATGGAATCCGGCCGCGGCGTTTCACCGCGGAATCTGACCGTGGCCTTCAATTGCCATTTTGTCTGTTAAAAAGGAGTCGAAGCATGAGATACCGTCTTCACCTCGCCATACTCGGATTGATCATGATCGCCTTTATCGCAAACGACGCGGTCGCGCAGCGCGGTGGTTTCGGCCGCGGTGGCGGCCGGGGCCAGAACAATGAAATGATGGAACGCGTGCGGGCGGTAAGCACCTTCCCCGTCGACCGAATCTGGCACGTATTGAGCATCCGGATGGACACCACCGACGAACAAGTGCTGCAATTGCGCACGGTCGTGAAGGAAGCCTCGACTCAGAAGATCGCGTTGGTGGAACAGGCCACGAAGACCGAGGACTGGAACTGGCTGCGCGAGCAACTGGAAGCGAATGAGAAGCAGTTCAAGGAAAACCTGAAGGGCATGCTCTCCGCGGACGAGATCAAGGCGTTTGAGCAACTGGTGGAGGAATCTTCACGCATGGTGCCGGACAGGCAACGCAGGTCCAGGCGCTGAGGCAGCCAGTTACAATCCAATTGAGATAGCGAACGGAAAGCTGTAGTTTCTTAATGAGAACCTTCGGTTTTAAGGCCTAAGACGTCGAGCGAGATTTGGTTGTTACTGGGAAACAGAGGGCCTGTTCATATGGTTGTAGTGAATCGATCCTTGGTTATCGTCACCCTCCTGCTAGGCAGCTGTATATCAGACGTCGGTTATGCTCAGCATACCTTCTATCCCAGAGGTATAACTCAGCTAAGCGATATATTCGATGACGCAAAGAGGGAACGGACCTATTTACTGAGTGAGGACTATGATCGCTACCCAACCATATCTGATAAAGGTCTGATAGTTGTAGAAAGCAAATGGGAAACTCAAAGTATCATACGTTCTATAGACGAGGACGGGGCAACTATCTGGGAGAAGCGATCTCCCGAAGGTTTGGATCGTGTTCATGTCACGGCCTCACCAGGTGGTCGTTTTGTCGTTCTGTTTTATACTGATAGACAGTTATCTGACGGCACACTTGAACTCCTCACCTCCGAAGGCAAAACACTTTGGACCCGTCACATAGTGGCCAGGCCGCCTCACTTTCTTAATTCCGGTGGTTATTTACTACTAGATGGCTATTCGGGGGAACCTAATGTAGTAGTCGACATTCTATCGGGAGAGGAACAGTGGAGGACGGATGTATCGTTTCGGATCCAGAAATGGGGTCCAGGTCTAGTGGGCTGGCTTGAGAAGAACAACGATTCAATCTCATTCTCAGTTGTAGACCCAATAAACGGTCCATCGCTAAGAAGACAATCCATTGATGAAGGATATCTAAATGGTATCAAAGGAGCGTCGATTTATGGATTAACTTCCGAAGACGGCAAAAGGCTCGTCCTAAGGGCGTCAAAAAGTGTCCCAGATCGTTATAAAAAGAAGACGCGAATTGGCGTTTTCAATCAGTTTGGAATTTTACTATGGAGTCGAGACTTTAAAGGTTACATAACCCCTTTAGGGATAACCCCGGATAGCCGGTTTCTTGTGGCAAAGGTATATAGACCCGACCAAACCATATCACTTCAAGCACGCTGGTTAGAACTAATTGACGCTAACACGGGTACAGTAATCTGGACCTTACAAGACCGAGGGTCGTCGAGCAGCCCGGTATTACTTACGAATAACCGTCTGTTTTTGAATGCAAATCGTGTAAAGATAAGAGGAGAAGAGATTAATACGGAGCATGGCACACTTATTCTTTCTATAGATTCATCAGGTCAACTTCAGGATCAGGAACTCTTGTTGTACAACGACATCATACATGTCGGATTTCGTAACGACTTACAAACATCGCAAAAACAATCGGAACAGAAACTCATGCTTTTGCTTGAAGAAGAGTGGAACCACAAACGTACTTTATATGTTGAAACAATAAGAAAGTAGATCTTGCCCACCAGTCCCGGACTTCCTTCATCCTGCCGTCTAGGCTCACTTTAACCTTGCTTCGTCAGTTTCAATAGGACTCTCTTCACTGCCTATCCCGACCAACGTTCCATCTTCTCCTCATCCAAATTCATGCCCAGCCCCGGACCTTCGAAAGGAGCGAGTTCACCGCCCTCGAGGGTGAAGGGGCTGGTGCATACATCGTCCTGAAGCAAGCCGGGTCCCACCAGGTCCGAGGGTACCTCGACGCTCGCCGATGCAACGGCGAGATGCACCGACGCCGCGGTACCGGGTCCCAGTTCGATGGTGCTGCCCAGTAAGGCGGGTATGCCCGCAGTCTCCGCTGCGTGGAGCAGGCGTCCCGCGCGGCGTAATCCACCTGCCTGGCAGGGGACGACATTGACGATGTCCACGGCGCGGTGGCGGATCAGGGCCGTCAGAAAGGCGTCCCCGAGATCGGCGACGTGTTCGATGATGGGTATGGGGGAACGGCCGCGGACGCTTGCCAGCGCTTCGGCAATGCCCTCCGCATCCGCTTCGATACGGGCGGGATCCTCCCGCGACATGGGCCGTGAGAGCGCGCGAATCGGCGTCTCACAGGCGTCGGCACCGGCCTCCGCCATGTCGCGCAGCCTCGACAGGGCCTCGTCTTCCTCCCAGTAACCGCTGGCATCCACCTTGATGTAGGCTTCGGGGCCCGCGATCCTGCGCGCAAGTCGCACCCGCTCGAGGTCCCGTTCGTGGTCCTCGCCCACCTTGAGCTTGAAGGCCTTCATGCCCGATCCTACCTGGTCGGCGACCTCCCTCTCCAGGGCCTGCAGTTCGTCCTCGAGCGTGGCGTCGCCGCGCAGATAGGCCACCCAGGAAACGGTTGCGGCACGCCGGCAACGGCCGCCCAGTAGTTCGTACAGCGGAATGCCGTGTGCCTTCCCGACCAGGTCGAGCAACGCACATTCGACGCCGAAGAGTATCAGTTGCCGGAGTTCGGGGTACCAGTTACCGGGAAGCGCTTCATCGGTCCGGTCATAGAGGCCGCGCCACGTGCGACCGTCGCCGCCAGCCAGCACGTCACTGCCGGCCAGCACGTCGCCGTCGGCCAGCACGCCGGACAACAGGTCCCGCAGCACCGCGGGCGAAGGGGCGTCCATCCGCGGCGCGATGTCGGAGATCTCGCCGATACCGGTCAAGCCGTCCGGAGTCTTCAATTCGATGATCTGGTAGGTAGACCGACCGTGGTTAATGGTGGCCTTCAGTTGCTTGGGGTCCGCACAGTAGGTGTCGTAGATGCGTGGGACGGCAACCTGGCGCACGCGGACGTCGGAGATTCGCATTTCGGTATGTTACTGCCGTCGGGTTCCGGGGTCAATGGCATCTTCATTCGTCGTTCGCGCGGATTCCCTGCCGGTAAGCAACTTGCCTGAAAGGTACATAGTCTATATCTTTAAAGAGCCAGAATCCGTACACACAATCCGACTACACAGGGGAAGTACCTCATGTCTCGACATATGAAACTGGTCATGATGACCGGCTTGATCGCGCTGATGGGTGGGTTTTTGCAGACCGAACCGGGCGCGGAGCGTTCGGTAGCGACCGACCGCTTGCGCTCGGCCGATGACGCGGCACGGATCACAAACGGCGCGGAAATTGCCGGCCCGATCTCGAAAAGCACGGAAAACGCGGAACGAACGATCCGGGAGATCACCGGTCTGTTCGGTCCTGAGGAAGCCTACGCCCGCCGCGGTTTCGGTGGTTTCCGGAGTTCGCGTTCCCTTTGGAATCGCCGCAGTTCCTTTGGCCGGCGCAGCCCCTTCGCCCGGAGAAGCACGCCTGCCGCCACGCGCCAGACGCCGGCGCGCACTACGGGGCAATCCGCCACGCCGGCACGCAGCACCTCGGCCGGGCAGCCCTCGGCCACCGCGGCGCGGTCGACCCGGGCAGGTGCCGCAACCGCCGGCCGGGCCACGGCGCGGTCTTCGGTCATGGGCCGGCGGGTCCAGAGCGAGACGGCGCGCCGGTCGCTGGCCACGCACCAGTCCAGGCAGGCCGGTTTCGCCCGGTCGTCCAATTCGGCGGCCAATACGAGCACCTACCGGGACAACGGCCTCTACAACCGGGGCTCGCAGAACCGCACGTCCTACGACAACTACTACGCGGGTCGAGATAGTTATTACGGGGGCATGGGCTGGAGGACGCCGGGTTACGCCTTCATGTCATACCCCAGCTTCGGCATGTGGGACGCCCTGTTCATGTGGTCCATGCTGGACATGATGAGCAGCCGCCGTCACTACGCGGTGGCCCATCACCATGCCAACGACCCGGGATACCAGGAATGGCGCGGCGAGGCCGAGCGCCTGGCCGAGGACAACGAGGAACTGCGGGCTAAGCTGGACGAGCTCGACCGGCAGGTCGCCACGCTGGAAGGCACGCCGAGGGATCCCGAATACCTGCCGCCCGGCGTTACCCCGGCGATCGCCCTGGCCGCCGAAGTCGTGGCCACCGCCGATCCGAACCAGCCCCGCATCACGGTGAATACGGGGGTGGAGAACGGCAATTACCACCGATTCGGCCAGATCCTGCAGTCCCACCTGCCGGATTTCGACGTGATGCTCGAGACGACGGCGGGTTCTGAGGAGAACCTCAACAACCTGGTACGGAACCAGGTCGACGCGATCCTCGTGCAGAGCGACATCCTGAACTCCTACCTGCGCAAGAACCCTGACGCGGAAGACCAGCTGGTCGGATTGCAGTCGACCCTGTACACCGAGTACGTGCAGCTGATCGTCAACGAGGACGGCGGCATCGCGAGCGTGTCCGACCTCGAGCCGAACACCCATATCGTGTACGTCGGCCCCCGGGGTTCCGGGACGCACCGGGCCTGGGAGGGCTTCGTCCTGCAGGATCCGAGGTACGGGGAATTCAACACGCGGTTCGCCAGCTACGAGGAAGCGCTGAGCCAGGTGTCTGAAAACGCCAACGCGGTCATGCTGTTCGTCGCCGGCCTCAACTCGGAACTGCTCAAAGAGGCGGACCGGCAGTACGGACTGCAGTTGAGCATGGTCGCCGTGGATGAGCACTATTTCAGCACGGCCGTGGACCAGTTCGGCAACACGATCTACGAAGTGGCGACGATCCCCCACGAGACCTATCCCGAGCTGCAGGAAGGCTGGCTCTTCGGCTATTTCGACAGCAGCGTGGAGACGCTCACAGTGGACGCCATCCTGATCCTGTCCAAGCAGTGGGTGGATACCTACGGCAGCAAGCCGATGACCCTCTTCGAGGACGCCCTGTGGCGGTCCATCGACGACATCAAGCCCATCGTGGGCGAGGAGTAGCGCCAGGGCCCGATGAGCTTTCACATCATTCGTTCCGTAGCGAAGAAGCAGGCGAAAGAGGCGGCTGGTTTCTTTCGGAAGAAACCCGAGCGGGTCGATCAGGACCTGCCCCTGGGCGTCGCCATCGACCGGCTGGTCGACATCGACGCCGTCGCGTCGTCCACCTTTGTCGGCCTCGTCCACTTCGACTTTCCCTCCTTTCCCCTGGCTATCGAGGCGATCGGAAAGATCGATCTCGGCGAAGGGGCCATGGCCTATCGGTGCTATCTCCAGGGGACCTCGGCGTTTCTCCAGGTGGTGTCGGACCACGGAGAGCCCGTGGAATGCCGCCTGTACGTGCTCGACCGGGATCTGTATCCCCATTCGGAGGAAGTCTGGGAACAGTGGCTGAACGGGGAAAACGGCATCATCGGATCACCGGAAGTGCTGCACGGCGAAGGGGAGGAAAGAAGCTACCAGCGGGAATGGATGGACGGCGACGGACAGGCGGCGCCGATACAGGTCGACGAGCGGATCATTCGCGACGCGTACGGAGAGCAGGTCTTCGAGGAAACCCAGCAGGCCATGTCCTACTTCCGGGTGGCAAGTGGAGACCCCCACAACCCGGAAGACCCCGAGCGCGTGGATGAATTCCTGTTGATCAGCGCGGGCGACGGGGTTATAGAACTGTACCTGGGCGTGGCATTGATGCTCGAGGAAGTCACGGTTATTTAAAAACGAAAGGATGAAAAAATGATCTGGAAGTTTCTCTCCCGCGTCGGCAAGAAACAGGCCGGCAACGCCCTGGAGTCCTTCACCCAGGCCGTGGTGGCCTTCGACCCGGAAACCGCCTCCGAGGCGCAGATCTCCCTCATGGAAGAGGAACTCGACAAGCTCGGGAAGCGGGTCGGCAAGGCCGAGATGGACGTGAAGAAGGACCATGAAGAGACGCAGGCACTGTTGACGCAGTACGACCGGTACCTGGCCGCCGCCGAACGGATCGAAGGCCAGCTCGAAGAGGCGGATGAGGGCCAGCGGCCCAAGCTGGAGGAGAGTCTTGAAAAGCTGGTCGCGGAACTGGAGCGTCTGAACCCGGAGATCGAACGGGAACGCCAGGAGGACCAGGAAGCGGAGGCCTTCGCGACCGAGCTGCGCCAGGCCTACGATGTGGCGGCGGAGAAGCTCAAAAAGGCGCAGGTCCAGCTGAAACAGGCCCAGCGACGCATGGAGCAGGCCCGGATGAAGAAGGAGCGGGCCCTCGAACGCGCCGAGGGCGTGCGGCAGGCCTCGGGGCTGAGCAGTTCAATGGGCGGACTCGATACGGCCCTCAACGCCATGGACATGGAGACGGAGAAGGCGGAGACCACCTCCCGTGCCGCAGAACTGAAGATCGGCGCCTTCGGCCAGACCGAAATCACCGACGATCCAAACATCGCGGCGGCCCTGGAAGCGGCCGACAAACCCGCGCTGCCCGCATCCTCGACGCGGGACCGGCTGGCGGCCCTGCGTTCCAGGAAGTCCTGAGACCGTCACAGGTCTAGCATTCAAAGGCTCACCCGATGCGAGAAGCGGAAGGTGGGCCTTTCTCTTTAGATATGCCTTAGATAAGCCCACCGCATTCACCCAGGAGGCAAACCATGCCGGGAATCCTGTCCTCCCTCCTTGCGGCCGTACACCGTTTCGGTCCCTACGTACTGGCCGTCAACATGATCCTCTATTTCATCGAGTTGCAGTATACCCAGACGCGCAGCAGCCTGGACGCCGGCGCCTGGGCAGGGTTCATCTGGATCGAACGGGTCATCGCCGGGTTCTTCACCCTGGAATACGTGCTGCGCATCAGGCTGGCACCGCACAAGGGGAAGTACCTGCGCAGCGGGCTCGGGTTGATCGATCTGATCAGCATCCTGCCCTTCTGGATCGGATTCTATCCCGGCCTGACCCAGGAGCAGCTCGGCCTGGTGCGCGGCGCGCGGACGCTCCGGCTGCTCAAGATGTTCCGGTACAGCCCCAAGCTGGCGGAGTTCGCCCGGTCCATGTATACCAATCGCGTCCGGGTCATTCCCATCTTCCTCATTACCATCATGTACCTGATGATCAGCTCCACCGTGATCTACGAGGTGGAACGCCGCGCCCAGCCGGAGGTATTCAATGTCTACGGCGACAGCATCTGGTGGGCCGTGGTGACCTCCACCACGGTGGGGTACGGGGACAAGTACCCGGTCACGCCCCTGGGACAGGGCGCCACCGTCCTGATGATGATGGTGGGCATCGGTATCGTGGGCATGATCTTCGGGTTTTTCGCGGACAGCTTCCACGACTCCAGGCAGCCGCTGGAACCCACGTTAATGGAGGCGTACTGCAGAGGGGTTCAAGAAGAGGGGGCGGAGGGCCGAACGGTGCAGGCCCTGCGGGAGACCCACCGCAGCAACCCGCAATTCCTCATCTTCGCCGATACGGTGGACCGGTATATCGGTTAGGTGGAAGGAACGAACTAAAGGGATGAAGTCTCTTCGGACTCGGTCTCGGGATCAGTCTCCGGCTCGTACGTCCCGATGGATTCCTTGAGGGAAACCAGCCTGCGGAGCCGTCTCCGGTCTTTGGGCGTGAAACGATCCGTGTAGGCGTCGTAGATGGGTTGCTCGGGCGCCCCGTCGATGCGTGTGACGATCACGTAAAAGTAGAGGTTCTCCACGTCCGCTGGAGCCTTCTTCCATACCGGCGACAGCAACGCGAAGTTCCAGACGGCCCGCTCGTCCGGTCCCAGGTCCTTGCCTTCCGTGAGCCGGATATTGTAGTTGAAGTCGTCATCCAGGATCCACTTCCGGGGTTCGTTTCTCATGAGCGATCCGCGGAAATAGACCTTCGAGATCCGGTGTTCGGTCCGGTTGTGTATGGAGAGTTTCACGACGGACTGGCCCCGCTGCACGTAGTACTCGACCCCGCGCACCCTCACGTCCTTGAGACTTTCCATGGCGGAGTCCGTGTTCTCCTGCTTCTCCTCGAGGGCCTCAATGGCCTTGTTCACCCGCTCGTTCCACTCCGCGAAGATGTCCGTCGCGTCCATTCCGTCCAGCCGGCCGCGGATCCGGTTCTGAATGGCGTCCGACGCGTTCAGCGAGCTGATCACGTTGTCGCTGTAGAGGTACTCGAAGGCATCCAGCACGTCGTCGAGTCTTTCCTGGTCGTCCTCGGCCAGGGTGGCCTTGACCTCGGCGATGGTTGCATCGAAGGTGTCGACGTCCGTACCGTCTATGGTTGGACCGGACTTGCAGGCCATCGCGACCAGCGCGAGCCCCGCGGTAAACAGACTCAGGCGCACCATTGTTCGTCTCCTGCCCATTCGTCTCCTGCCGAACACGCTGACGTAAGCATTTCGCTCATGTAAATACTATCACGGTTTGTGCTGAATGTACAAGATTAAACATCCACGGCGGCACGCGGTTCCGAAGTCTGCCCGGCGCGTTTGCGCGCCACGAAATCGTGCAGTTCGCGCCGGGAAAGGACAGACGTGGCCGGTTTCTGCACGATGACGGCCGCCGCGTCGTTGGCGATCACGCCCGCTTCCTCGAGGGGAAGTCCCAGCGCCGCGCCGATGGCGAGTACCGCCCGTACCGTGTCGCCGCAACCGACCTTGTCCACGGGCTGGACCCTATGCCCTGGCGCGTGGAAGAACTCGCCCGACCCCACGCCGCAGAGTCCGTGCGCGCCGAGGGTGACCACCGTGTTCCGGCAGCCCAGCGCGTCGTGCAGGCGCCGGCAATCGGTTTCCAGCCGGTCCATGGAAAACCCGCCGATGAGTGCGGCGGCCTCGGCGGCGTTCGGCGCGATGATGTCCACACCGGAGAAGATCGCCCGGTTGCCCGGCTTGAAATCGACCACGACCGGAATATCGTGGAGGCGGCATTCGCGGATGATCTGGCCGGCGTTCTCCGCGGTAAAGACGCCCTTGTCGTAGTCGCTCAGGACCACCACGTCGGTTTCCGGCAGCGCGCGTAGGACATCCTTCACCAGCGCGTTCGAGATCCTGTCGCTCACCCGGTCGGTGCACTCGGAGTCGCGGCGCAGCAGGTAGTCGTCGTCCAGGTACAGCCGGACCTTGGTCGTGGTGGGCCGGCCGCCGTCCCGGATCAGGCCGTGGCGGATGGATAATCCATCTGCCAGCTCCCTTATCTTGAAGTAATGCTCGTCGTCGCCCGTCACGCCCACGAGGGTGGTGCGCACGTCCAGGGAAGCCAGGTTGGCGGCCACGTTGCCCGCGCCGCCCAGCACCTTGATCGTCTCCTGCGCCTGGTAGGCCCGCTTCCCGGCCTTCTCCGAATCGATGGGCTTGCTGTCCTGCGTCCGGCAGAACTCGTAGACGTCGAGCATGACGTCCCCGACAACGAGGGCGCGCAATTCAGGGATACGATCGATGACCTCGAGCGCACGGTCGGGTTTGCTGTCCGGTCCGCGGTTCATGTGCTTTCCATTCCGACGCTCTTCATCGACGCAATGCGGGCGATGAGGCCGGCCTGGTCGAGGATGGCGTAACCGGCGCGCCGGGCCAGTGCGTGGTCGTCCGGTCCGATGTATCCCCAGGAAGCCAGCATCAGTTCGAGCGGTGGCTCACCGGCGTTGCCGGGCGCGTCGGCGTTACCGGGCTCACCGGCGTTACCGGGCTCACCGGCGTTGAAATGAGCGTCGAGCTCCTCCAGGTTGCCGATGGAATCGTCGACGAACCCGTACCGATCCCGGCCGAACCGCGCCTGGATCGCCTCCATGTTCTCGATCTTGGTGGTCCCGTGATCGCCCGCGTACACGTTTTCCGGCCGGACGGCCAGGCCGAAGTGGTGGCACAGGGTCACGGTGGCCTCCCGGTTCTTGTTGGTCAGGATCACGATCCCTTCGGCGTCCACCCCCTTCAATTCGTCCCAGACCGGCTGGTAGACCGTGTTGAGCGACGGCCACTGGACGGGATCTTGGGCGACAAAACGCTTCCGGGCCGCGAAGAACCGGACCGTGCGCTCCTTCAGGGGAACGTCCGACGATTCGCGGATCGCCCGGTATTCCGCCGGATCCAGCCGGTGATTGCCGGGCAGGCCGGCGTTCTCCACGCACCAGGCCATGAGGTTGATCGCGTCGCCGGCCGGCTGGACGTGGTACCGGTTGGTCACGAAGAGGTCCGCCGTGTTGCCGGGCAGATCGTCCGGAGAAGTGGCCAGCCCGCCCGTGACCGCATTGTAGGCCGTGATCGACATCTCCACGACGGAGTTCAGCAGGACCCCGTCGAAGTCAAAAATGAGCATGGATCCGTTGTCAGGGGATTGTAGTCGCGTCACGGCCGCTGCACCCCCTGGGTTTCGACGTAGAGGGCGTACAGCGATTGGCTGGCGGCCATGAACAGCCGGTTCTTCTTCTCGCCGCCGAAGCACAGGTTGGCGCAGGGCTCGGGCAGGTGGATCATCCCAAGCCGGTCGCCTTCCGGGGAGAAGCAGATCACGCCGTTCGTGTCCGGTCCGCCCCAGCCGGAAGCGGCCCACAGGTTGCCGTCCACGTCGGTCCGGACGCCGTCGGAAGAGGCCGGTTTCATGTCGGTGAATACGCGGGAGCCCGTGGCGCGGGTACCCTCAATGTCCAGTACCCGGATGTGGGCGGGTCCATCGGGATCGTGGGAAGCGCCTGTATCTACAACGTATAGACGTGATTCGTCGGGCGAGAAGCAGAGCCCGTTGGGACGCATGAAGTCGTCGGCGATGACCGTCGCGCCGCCCGTGACCGGGTCCAGCCGATACACCCGGGTGGGTTGTTCGAATTCGGCCCTGTGCCCTTCGTAGTTCATCAGGATGCCGTACCCCGGGTCGGTGAACCAGACCGAGCCGTCGGAGTGCACCACCAGGTCGTTCGGCGCGTTGAGCCGCTTGCCGTCGAACCGGTCGATCAGCACGGTGATCGTCCCGTCGTGTTCCGTGCGCGTCACCCGCCGGGTGTCGTGCTCGCATGAGACCAGCCGCCCCTCGCGGTCCCGCGTGTTGCCGTTGGTGTTGTTGGACGGTTTGCGGAAGACGGTCACCGCGCCGGTCTCTTCGTCCCAGCGCAGCAGGCGGTTGTTGGGGATGTCGCTCCATACCAGGCATCGGGCGTCGCCGATCCATACCGGGCCTTCCGACCACCGCGCCCCGGTGAACAGCCGCTCGATCCCGGCCGTGTGCAGCACGTAGGACTTGAACCGGTCGTCGATCGTTTCGACATTGGGGTCGGGATAGCTCACGAGACCCCGGTCCCAGTCCCTGCCATAGTCGTTCATATCCGCTCCGTGATGAGGCGTGTCGTATCCATTCGATCGGCGTCGACGCAACGGCTCAAGATATGGTGCAGACAGCCCGCGGACAAGCGGGAAATGGGCTGGCGTCTAAGTCGCAGACAGCCCACGGACAAGCGGGAAACAGGCCGGCGTCAGGTTCCGCGGGTGTCTCCGTAGAGGTCGATATGTACTCGCGGGCAGTACCGGAAGCCGCGGGATTTGCAGGCTTCGGCGACCCACGCGCCACGGCTGCTCAGCTCTACGGCCGTACGCCCCTGGGGCATGAGAAGCACCCGGTTCCGGTCCACGTCGTCCAGGTCCGCAATGAGCGATTCGACTTCGTCCAGGTCTTCCTGGCGGTCGACCACGAACTTAAACTGGTAGGGATGGGCCGCCATGAAACGGCAGAGGACGGGTAGGTTGATTCGAAGTTTCTCGTGATTCCGGGCAAATTTGCCGTCCTCTTCAATCCAGGGCGTTGAGTTGGACAACTTGGGGCTGAGGGAGGCCAGGTCGCAGCGCACGTCGGCGTACACAGTGCCGGCCGTCTCGATGGTCACGTGGTATCCCGCGTCGCCGAGTTTTGCGGTCAGTTCGGGCAGATCCTTCATGAGAAGCGGTTCGCCGCCCGTGATCACCGCGTGACGGGTGGGAAAACCGGCGATTTCAGCCATGATTACTCCTACAGAGCGCTCCTCGCCTTCGGGCGACCACGACGTGTACGGCGTGTCGCACCAGCGGCACCGCAGGTTGCATCCCGAGGTACGGATGAAGACCGAGGGTACGCCGGTCAGCAGGCCCTCGCCCTGAATGGAATGAAAGATCTCTGAAATGTACATGGTCTGTATGCGGCTACTGTACGCCGCGTCCTAACGCCGCCCGTGCTTGTACGCCGCCCCGTGCCTGTACACCGCCCGTGCTTGTACGCCGCCCCGTGCTTGACACCCCTTTCTATCGGGAATATATAAAGCGTGGACCGGTTTTCAAAGCATCGTAACAACGACAGGAGCCAGCTGATGGAAGGCCCGAGGGGATTGAAGGCGACGGAGTTCGATTCGCTCTGTACCCTGGTCAACACCGTTTTCCGCGGCGACGGCGTGGGACGCATGGAGGCGCAGTATCCACTGCTCTTTGCGCCGGAGAACTACGATGAACTATTCGTCATAGTCGACGAGGGCGTTGTGGTTTCCCATGTGGGTGCGTTGACGCGGGACATCTCTGTGCTCGGGTGCCGGATGTCCACGATGAGCATCGGCGCGGTGGCGACCTATGAATCACACCGGGGACAGGGACTGGCGACGCAGTTGATGGAGGAGGCGGTCCGGAAGGCCGTCGCACAGGACGCCGTGCTCATGCCCATATCGGGAGGCAGGGGGCTTTACACACGCCTCGGTGCGAAGCGCATCGGGCAGTACGCCCTTTATACCGTTCCCCGGGACATGCTGCCCGCCGGCGATGACCCGGGCATGGGTAAAACGGCCGCGGGCGAAACACAGATCCAACGGGCGGGCCCCGAGGACCTGCACGAAATGACCCGGTTGTACGCGGAGGAGCCCAGCCGATACGTGCGATCGACGGCCGATCTGCGGATGGCGGTCGACGCCGCATGGATCTGCGACCGCGACGGGGAGACCGTGGCGATCCGCGAGGAAGGGCGTCTGATGGCCTACGCGGGCATCCAGAAACGCCGTCCCGACCGGGAAGACGAAGCCCGCAGGGCCAGGCTGGCCGAGATCGCGGGCTCGCGGTCCGCACTGTTGTGCGCGCTGCCCTGCCTGTACGACCGCTACGATGTGGATTACCTCGAAATCGTGACCACGGCGTCAGACCTCGAACTGGCCTCCCTGCTCCGGCCTCACGGCGTAACCGCGGCGCCCCAGGGGTTCACGGGTACGGTGCTCGTCCTTCAACCGGAACGGCTGATGCAGATATTGAAGGATTACATCGCGGATGTGCTCGGCAGGGACGTATTGACGTGGGACGTGTCAGCGGACTCGGTGGTATTTCGATGCGGCGATAAGGACCGTGCCGTCGCCAAAAGCGACCTTGGCGCCCTCGTCTTCGGCGTGGTTTCGCCCGATGAGGATCCCATCGAGACGATTCCGGCTGGCCTGCTCAGGACCGCGCTGGAAAGCGTATTCCCCGTCCAGCTACCATGGTACGGGTTCAATTTCGTCTGACGGCGATCACTCCAGCAACTTCATCTTCAGGTGTGAAGGCGCGCTCCGCGAGAAGTACACCCGGTGCGTGGCCGCCTGGTAGTCCTCTTCCTTTGCGTCATAGATACTCGGCACCCAGGTCTGGGGATTGCGGTCCACCATGGGGAACCAGCTGCTCTGCACCTGCACCATCATGCGGTGCCCCGCCTTGAAGGTGTGGGCGACGTCCTGCATATCGAATTCGATTCGCGTGAGGCTGCCCGGCCGCATGGGCTCGGGATGGGTGAAACTGTTCCGGTACCGGCCCCGCATGACCTCGCCCCGCACCATGAGCTGGAACCCGCCCATCTTGACATTCATGGGGTTCTCGCCCGCGTAGCTCGCCGTATCGGGATACACGTCGATCAGCTTGACGATGAAATCGGCGTCCTCCCCCGTCGTGGTCACGTACAGGTTGGCGAACAGATCGCCCGCCACGGTGACGTCCTCCCCCAGCACATCGGACTCGAAGACCAGCACGTCGGTCCGTGTTGCCGCGAACCGCTGGTCCTGGATGAGGTACCGGTCGTCCCGGTTGATGACGACCTGTGAGGTGTGGGGCACGGGTTTCGCGGGATCGCTGACGTACTCGGCGTAGTCATCCGCGCCCACCGGCCGGTCGAAGGACAGGCCGCCACCGGGCGCCAGGTACAGGTTCGCATCGCGTGCTTCCCCGGGCGGCCAGTGGTCGAAGGCGTGCCACCGGTTCGAACCCGTGACGAAGATGCTGGCTTCAGGCAGCTGCGGTTCGGGACCGTCCTTCAGGTAGTGGTTGAAGAAGGGCAGTTCGATGGCCTCCCGGTAATGCGCCGCCGTGGGCTGTTCGAAATAGATGTCCTGGTAACGCAGGCCGCTGCCCCGCGCCCACCCGCCGTGCCACCACGGTCCCATGACGAGGTGGTTCACGATGCCCGGGTTGTTGTTCTCCACGGCGGCGTACGTCTTCAGCGGGCCGTACAGATCCTGGGCGTCGAAGAACCCGCCCACCACGAGCACCGCCGGCTTCACGTCTTTCAGGTGGGGCAGCGGCGTGCGGGCCTGCCAGAATTCGTCGTAGTCCGGATGCTCCATCATGGCGTTCCAGATCTTGTTCTCCCCGTGCAGGTATTTCTCGTTGATGTTCGACAGCGGACCGAGATCGAGGTACCACTGGTAGCCGTCCGGCGTGCCGTAATCGCGGAATCCCGAGGCCCGCCGGGTCGTGGGCGCGGGGCGCGGCGAGCCGTAGAAGGACAGGAAACTGAAGCTGGCCTGCAGCTGGAACGCGCCGTTGTGGTGGCGGTCGTCGCCGATCCACCAGTCGGTCACCGGGGCCTGGGGCGAAACGATCTTCACGGCGGGATGGGCGTCGATCAGGGCGTGGGTGGCGTAGAACCCCGGCGCCGATATGCCCCATACGCCCACGCGGCCGTTGTGATTGGGCACGTTTTCAAGCAGCCAGGAGACCGTATCGTAGGTATCGGTGCTCTCGTCGATGTCGGCGTCCGACGTCTTGTCCGGGTTATGAGGGCGCACGGCCTCGAATTCCCCTTCCGACATCATGCGGCCGCGCACGTCCTGGTAGACGATGATGTACCCGTCGCGGGCGAACAGCATGGACGGGCCGATCCGCGTCCTGTACGCCGCCCCGTAGGGCGCCACGCTGTAGGGCGTGCGCTGCAGCAGGATGGGATAGGTCCGTGCATCGTCCTTCGGCACGTAGATGGAAGTGAACAGCCTCGCCCCGTCGCGCATCGGCACGTAGCGCTCCATCTTGTCATAGTGCTCCACGATGTACCGCGCGTCGGCGTTGGACTGGCCGAGGACCGTTGCGGGCAGAAGGAGAAGGATCAGCATCCCGAAGAGTAAGACGGGACAGGGTACGGTTTTCATGAGGAGAACTCCTGCAGGAATCATGAAATCAGTTAAACTGGGACACCGGGAATATGGACGGTTTCCGCGGGAAGATCAAGGACGGCCCTTGTCCGTCAGCCGCTCGTAGGCGTCCACAACCTCGATGAAGGCGTCGTGGTCGCCGCCGTGGTCGGGGTGGTGGACCTGGGCCAGTTCCCGGTACCGCCGCTTGATGTCCTGGAAAGTCGCGTCGGGCGGCAGGCCGAGGAGGGAGAGCAGGCCCGGATCGTAGGCGTCGGCCATGGACAGGCCGTGTTCCTTGAAATACTGGAAGTAAACGCGGTAGAAGAAGCCCTCGTAGACCTTCTTGATCTCCTCGTGATCCATATTCGCCAGCCGGTTCAGGGGATAGGCGACCCGGCCATCGTCCGCGGTCCGCGTGGAGAAGAAGGCATCCCAGACCAGCGCCTGGTGTTCCTCCCGAGGGCGGGTCCTGAACCGGATGCGGCACTCGGTCTGCTTGAGCTGACGCAGCTTGCGTTTCAGCTGGGGAATGGTCATGGCGTGGTCCGGGAATGAACGCTGCGACAGGCGCGAAGTTGGACGCAATGTTGGACTGGTCGCGGCCGGTCAGCCCCGCACGGGCTAATTCAACATGGACGGCAGGCTTTCGATCGACTCCGCCCGGGGCAGGGGATGATCCCAGGGCCATGCCACTTCCTGCCGCAGATACCAGGCCGCCTGGATCGCCATCATACCGGCGGCTGCCGCGCCGCGCAGTTCGTCAAAGCCACCATCTCCGACGAAATACGCATCGGACGGCCGGACACCCATGCGCGCGCAGGCGAGATCGTAGATCTTCCGGTCCGGCTTCATCAATCCGACTTCACAGGAAAAAACGACTTCGTCCACGTGATCCCGAAGCGGACAGGCGTTCCATGCCAGCGCTTCCCAGGGCATGGCGTTGCTGATGATCCCGATACCGAGCCCCTGGGTCCTGACTTCGCCCAGCATCTCCAACACTCCGGGATCCACTTCGGATATGACTCGGCTCTTCCACTGTTCGTACTCCCGGGCGATTTCGCCAAGTTTCCGGTCCGAGACCGGCGAGCCGACTTCATCCCGCATGTGCAGGAACTTGGCGAGGCAGTTCGAAAACTCGCCAGTCATCACACGCTCGCCGAAATCCTCCCACCACTGCACCACCCGGTCCCGCGTGGTGCGCAGTTTCACGTAGTTCGGGGATCTCGACTGGAAAGCGCTTTTTGTCTTCTCGGTGATCAGCGTTTCGAATAAATCGAAGAAAACGACTTTCATCGCACCTCGTTTTCAGGTGATCTATCAGGTGATCCCGAACTCCTGTATGGACTGGATGGCGGACATGTCGTGCACGCCGCTGTCGTCGAGGGACACGTTGGACTGCAGTTCCAGGACGGCGTCCCGGTGCAGCGCCTCGATGGTGGCGCATCCCGCCGTGGCCATGCCCGACTTGAGCATCTGCATGACGATGGGCAGCTTGTCGTAGACCGACCCCGCGTGGGGCACCTGGCCCACGATGCCTTCCTCGAAAAAGGTGCTGGCGAGCTGCGCGTAGCGCCGGTTGTTGAAGGCCTTCCGGCTGCCTTCCATCCAGTATTCCTTGACCAGGTCTCCGGCCGCGTTGCGGACCAGTTCGCCGTGGCTCTCGGTGAACCGCGCCAGTAGATTGCCCATCATGAGCGTGTCGGCGCCCAGTGACAGCGCGACGAGCATGTCCGCGGGACCCTGGATGCTGCCGTCCGCCACGAGGGGCAGATAGTCGCCCGAGTTCTCTGCCCACGCGTCGCGGGCCGCGGCGACTTCCTGGATGGAGGTGGCCTGGCCGCGGCCGGTGGCCTTCACCATCTGCGTCGTGCAGCCCGAAGCGATGCCCATGCCGATCTTGACGGCGTCCGCGCCGCTGGCGGCCAGGTAGTCGAACCCCTCCCGCGTCACCACGTTCCCGGCGATCACCGGGATGTCGTAGTGGGACTTGATCCACTTCAGGGTCTCGCCCTGGTACTCGGTATGGCCGTCGGAGGCGTCGATGACGATCACGTCGACCTGGTGCTCGACCAGTGCCTCCACCCGTTCCCGGTCCTCGGGATGGGTCGATACGGCGGCGCCGACCACGAGGCGCTTCTGGGCGTCTTCCGTGGAATGGGGATGGCGGATATGCTTGTCGAGGTCCCGCTTGAACACCACCGACACCAGCGTCCCTTCGGAAGAAACCATGGGCAGAAACCCGCGGCCGTACTCGATCATCCGCGTGTTCGCCGTCTTCAGGTCGTCCTCCTCGGCGCCGGTCTGCACGTCGGTCTTCATGCGGTCGCCCACCCGGAGACCATGATCGTACCGCTCGTCGAAGTCCTTGTCCGTGATCACGCCCACCAGCTTGCCGTGGAAGACGCCGGTATCCGTCACCGGGAAGGTGTGGTAGCCGGTATCGTTCATGATGCCGATCACCTCACCGATGGACTGTTCCGGCGAAAGCGTGACGATATCGGTCTGGAACCCGGCCTTGAACCGCTTCACCGCGTCGATCTTTCCGCACTGTTCCTCGATGGTCTGGCTCACGGCGAACACGCCCATGCCGCCCAGCTGGGCCATGGCGATGGCCATCTCCACGCTGGTGACCGCCTGCATGGCCGCGCTGAGGAAAGGCGTGCGCAGCGCCAGGTAGCCGTCCCCCTGCCGGCAGAGGCGCGTCTCCAGGGACGCGAGCTGGGCGTTCGCGTCGGCCTGCGTCAGGCGTGGCAGAAGGCGGTATTCCTTGAGACTGTGAGAAACGGTAGAGGCTATGTGCGCCATTTATGCCCTCCGAGGGAAACCGTTTGAGGATCCATTTCCCCGTTCGGAATCCCGGTACGGTGATCCGAGGTTGTGCCGGTCCGTTTTCGCGTCAATCGACGGCTCGAGATTCGAGTCTACCAATATACATCATCCCGCCGATTTTGCCTTGACATAATACCGGCTCAGATATATTAGTCAAATTAATAATTTAAATACGCGCTATTACGTGGACAAATAAATGAACCTGTCGTACGATCAAGCCGTCGCCTTTCATGCCGTGGCACGTCACGGAAGCTTTTCTCTGGCGGCAAAAGCCCTCTTCCGGTCCCAGTCCGCCGTGAGCATCCAGGTGGCCAAGCTCGAGGGCGAAATCGGCCAGCCGCTCTTCCACCGGACGACCCGGCATCTCGCCCTCACCGAGGCCGGCAAGGTGCTGCTCAAGTACGTGAGCGAGATGGAAGGGCTGATGAAAGAGGCCGTGCAGGAACTGGAAGACCTGGACCGGCTCGAGGCCGGCCGTCTCGTGCTCTGCACGTCCGACACCACGGGTTGCTACCGCCTGCCGGCCATCCTCAAATCCTTCCAGGACCGCTATCCCGGCATCGACATTGTCGTGAAGAACGCCACGTCGCTGCGGACCATCCAGGCCGTGGTGGACGGCGAGGTGGATCTCGGCGTGGTCACGCTGGCCTACCTGCCCCGGGAGATCGAGGCGATCCCGCTGTTCTCCCGCCACGACGTGCTGATCACGCCGCCGGACCATCCCCTGGCGAAGCGTCGGACGGTGCATCTCAAGGACATGGAGCAGTATCCGCTGATCCTGCTCGACCAGCACTGCGCCTCGCGGCGGCTGATCGACGATCTGTGCGAGAAATCGCGGGTACAGCTCGACGTCGCCATGGAGCTCAGTTCCATAGAGGTCATCAAGCACTTCGTGCGTATCGAGGCGGGCCTGTCCATCGTCCCCTCCATCGCCATCCAGGAGGAACTGGAAAACGGCACGCTCGCACAGGTCACGATCGGAGACTTCCGAAACCGTCCCCGCCAGAAAATGGGGGCGATCTACCTCAAGGGGCGGTACCTTTCCAGGGCAGCCCGCAGTTTCCTGGAGGCCCTGCAGACGTACTTCCGGCCGGGGCGCAGGAAGATCGCGGAGGGCCGGGGCAAGCCGGCGGCCTGATCGGGGCCGAAGAGGGGAACTACCCCCGGCGTTTCGGCGTCTAACCGTAGTGAACGCAGTGGTGGTTTTCAGGCACGAAGTCGGCCGTGCGGAATCAACCACGTTTTGGAATCTAGCAAGGACGGCAAGCGGACGCATCGCGGGAGGGTCGTGCTACTTTGATTCCGTTCACGGCGAATGATCTGTTGTCGCTGATTCAGCCACACTTGGCCCCTCTGCTCGCTATTTGCGGAATTCTGGTCATCTGCTACGGACTCTACCGCCTGGCACGCTCCCCACGCCGTGGCGGCGGCAGTGCGACCATATTTTTCGTGGGTACGACCGACGCACTGAGGAACATGGACCAGCGCACGGCGGCTGAGATCATCGTTCGTCAACAGACCGGCGACCGTTTGAAGGAAGAAGAAAGAGGCGGGGCGGGAAAGTAGATGGAACCGGATGGCGGCGGAAGAATGATTCAACCCGAAGCGTCCGTTCCGCCTTGTAGGTGCATAAGGTTGAGCGTATATTCGATATAGGTTTACTGGAAGTCACATTCTGGAGGTGCGATATGTCTCATCCCGGCACCCAACGCGTCACCGTCATTGTAATCATGGCGACCTTCGTTCTGCTTACCGCAGTCGGATGCGCCGCCCGCAGACCGGCACTCGTGGAATCCAAGGATCTGGTGGCGGTATCGGTCATGCCGGCCGGTCCCAAGAACTGGTTGTACACCGTCGAGACGAAAAACGCCGAGTTCCTTACGAGCGTGGAGTTCATCTCCCCGGACCTGGAAGGATGCAAGGTGCTCGCACTGCCCGAGGAGATCAAAATCACCCAGCAGGTGACGCCCGATGGCATCAAGGTAGACCTGTGGGGAAGCATCTATGGCGAATGGTACACTCAGTTCCGCAGCCTGCAGCTGGTGCTGACCAGTGACAGACCCAGGAGTCGGGGTGAGATTGATATGCGCGTTACCGACTTTCGTGGCAACACCACGACGATCGAATCCATCGCGGGGCCAGTCGCCGCCAGGATAGGCACGCCGCGATACGCCTGGCAACGTGCCTGGCGGTCTTACGAGGTTATGCCCCAGCATTTCGGCCGGTTTCCGGATAACCTGGTGGGCATCAGTTTTATAGGGAATTGATGCTTGCCGTCGGTGACGGGAGTATCATCCCACTTCCAGCACGCTAACCCCCGGAAGCACCTTGCCTTCCAGCAGTTCAAGCGAAGCACCGCCACCGGTTGATACGTGGCTCATGTGCCCGGCGAGACCGAGTGTGTTGACGGCCGCCGCCGTATCACCGCCGCCGATGATGGACACGGCTCCCCGGGCGGTTGCCTCCGCGATGGATTGAGCGACCTCCCGTGTGCCACTAGCGAACACCTCGATCTCGAAGACCCCCATGGGGCCGTTCCACAGGATGGTACCCGCTTCGCCAATGACCTCGGCAAACTGACGCCGCGTGTCCGGTCCGATATCGAGGGCCATAGATCCATCGGGGATATGGTCTACATGAAATGCTGTCTCACCGGAGTCGATTGAGTCGGCGACAACATGGTCGGCGGGCAGCAGGATCGGTTTGCCCAGGTCGGCGGATCGGTCCAGGATCTCGGCCGCGAAACCCAGTCGATCTTCCTCCAGCAGGCTCTTTCCAATGTCCTCGTTCCGGCTTGCGAGAAAGGTATAGGCCATGCCGCCCCCGATGATCAAGGCGTCGGCGATTTCGATGAACCGGCGTGTCGCTTCGATCTTGTCCGACACCTTTGCGCCACCGAGTACAACGATCAGCTTCCCTTTCGGGTTTTCGATCGCTACCGAGAGATAGTCCAGTTCCATCTGCATGAGGAATCCGGCCGCGCGTTCAGGCAGCAGTCGCGCAACGCTCTCGGTGGACGTGTGGGCGCGGTGGGCCGTTCCGAAGGCGTCGTTCACGTAGATCTCTCCCAGCCCAGCCAGTTCGCGTGCGAAGTCCGGATCGTTCCGGGTCTCCCCGCCATTAAACCGGACGTTCTCCAGCAGGAGGCATTCGCCGTTCTCCAAGTCTGCTGCTGCGCGCTCAGCCGCCGGTCCAACCGTCTCCCGCACGTAGCCTATCTGCTGACCCAGGAGTTCGGATAAACGTTCCGCCACCGGCCGTACCCGCAGGTGCTCCGTGACCCCCTTTGGCCGTCCGAGATGGGTCATCAGGATGGCCCGGCCACCTTGGTCCAGGATATGCCGCAGCGTGGGGAGCGACGCCCGGATGCGCGTGTCGTCGGTGATGTTGCCCGCCTGGTCGAGCGGCACGTTGTAGTCCACGCGTACAAGAACGCGCCGGCCACGCAGTTCAAGGTTGGTGAGGGGTCGGACGTTCATGGACAGAATCCATCAAAGACTTTGCTGGACAGGCGATAACGAGAGGTGGTAGAGTGAATGCTCACGGTCATTTTCTCGGTGAAACAGCGTATTTTCTACTTTACTTAGTTGATCGCACAGGTTATAATCAGGGTTTCAACCGGATTTTGGTACAAGTGCGAATAACGGACTATCCTCTCTTTTTCCTCCTTCAAGAAACCGTGTCTGTTATTGCGAATCAACGGTATTCCAGTACTCCGGTTTGAATTGAGAAACTGGAAATCGCGTTCCCGTATTCGATTTTCGCAACCGAAAGGATGCGAATGAGGGGCGATCCTTATATGAAAAAACCCCGGGGTCTCTACGATCCGGCCTATGAGCACGACGCGTGCGGCGTAGGTGTCGTGGCGAATCTGAGCGGCGAGAAGTCGTACGCCATCATACGCAACGCCATCCGGGTGCTGGTCAACCTGGAGCATCGCGGCGCCTGCGGATGCGATCCCCACACCGGTGACGGCGCGGGCCTGCTGTTCCAGCTTCCCCACGACTTCTTCAAGCGGCAATGCAGGCTATCCGGCATTTCGCTGCCGGAAGCGGGCCAGTACGCCGTCGGCATGGTTTTCCTTCCCAGGGGCGCCGAACACCGTCGGTGGTGCGAGCGGGCGATCGAGAAGACCGTCTGGGAGGAAGAGCAGGTGTTCCTTGGATGGCGCGACGTGCCGGTGGATTTCAGTCAGGCCGGGGAACTGGCGACCCAGGTGTCCCCGCTGATCCGGCAGTTCTTCATCGGTAGCGGCGAGCAGGTATCCGACCAGGACCGCTTCGAGCGCAAGCTTTACGTCATCCGAAAAGTCATCGAAAACGCCGTCGACGCGAAGCTGCCCGAGGACAACCGCGACGACTTCTACATCGCCAGCCTGTCCAGCAAGACCATCGTCTACAAGGGACTGCTTCGGGCCGACCAGCTGGACTCCTTCTACCGCGACCTGTCCGACGAGTCCATCGTCACGTCCCTGGCGCTGGTGCATTCCAGGTACAGCACGAACACGCTGGGGTCGTGGCGCCTCGCCCATCCCTACCGGCTGCTCTGCCACAACGGCGAAATCAACACGATCCGGGGGAACCAGAACTGGATGCGCGCCCGGGAAGCGCTCTTCGCATCCCCGCTGTTCGGCGACGACATGGCCAAGCTGAGCCCGATCATCCGCGAAGGCGCCAGCGACACGGCCGGGTTCGACAACGCGCTGGAACTGCTGGTCTCCACGGGACGGTCGCTGCCCCACGCCCTCATGATGATGATACCGGAAGCCTGGGAGAATCATGAGTCCATGTCGGACGAGAAGAAGGCCTTCTACGAATACCACGCCTGCCTCATGGAACCGTGGGACGGCCCCGCCCTCATCGCGGCGTGCGACGGGGACCGCATCTGCACGACCCTGGACCGCAACGGACTGCGGCCCTTCCGGTACGTGGTGACGAAGGATGATTTCGTCGTCGGCGCGTCCGAAGCCGGCGTGCTGGATATCCCGCCCGAACGGATCCTCACGCGGGGTCGGCTGCAGCCCGGACGCCTGTTCCTGATCGACACGATCCGCGGCCGTATCGTCACCGACAACGAGATCAAGCACGAGATCAGTTCGCGCAAGCCCTACCGCGCCTGGCTGGACGAGCACATGGCGAGTCTGAACGACCTGCCGGAGCCGGACGACGTGCCCGGGCTCGACCTGGCGACGCTGGAAGAACGGCAGCGGGCCTTCGGATACACCAGTGAGGAGCTCAAGATCCTCATCGGCCCCATGGCGGCTCATGGGTACGAGCCCGTGGGGTCCATGGGAAACGACGCGCCGATCGCCGTCCTGTCCAACAAGCCGCAACTGCTTTTCCACTACTTCAAGCAGCTGTTTGCCCAGGTCACGAATCCTCCCCTGGACGCCATCCGCGAAGAGCTGGTCACGTCCGTGGACACCTCGATCGGGCCCGAGCAGGACCTCTTCGCCGAAACGCCCGATCACTGCCGGCAACTCCGGATCCCCCGCCCCGTGCTGTCCAACGGGGAACTCGCTCGCATCCGGGCGCTCGACCTTCCCGGGCTGAAATCGGAGACGCTTCCTGCGGTGTTCCGGCGGTCGACAGGCACCCTCGAGGAGGCCGTGGACGAGCTTTGCCGCGAGGCGGGCCGGGCTATCCGGGAACGGGGCGCGACGCTGCTCATCCTGTCGGACCGGAAAGTCGGGCCGGACTGGATCCAGATCCCGAGCCTGATCGCCACCGCCGCCGTGCACCATTATCTCATACGGGAAGGACTGCGGACCAGCGCGGCCATCGTCGTGGAATCGGGCGAGCCGCGGGAGGTCATGCACTTCTGCCTGCTCATCGGTTACGGGGCCAATGCCATCAATCCCTACCTGACCCTCGAAACGGTCGAATGGATGAGCATCGACGGCCTGATCGAACCGCCGGCCAGCGCGGCCAGCGCGGTCAGCCCGGCAGGTGCGGCCGGCGCGGACAAGGCGCGGGAGAACCTGATCAATGCCCTGTGCAAGGGCGTCCTGAAGACCATGTCCAAGATGGGCATCTCCACTATCAAGTCCTATCACGGCGCGCAGATCTTCGAGGCCATCGGCCTGAAGCAGTCGGTCATCGACAAGTACTTCACGTGGACCGCGTCCCGCATCGAGGGCATCGGGCTGCCCGAGATCGAAGCCGAATACCGCCAGCATCACCACCACGGCTATCCCGAACGTCCCGTGGCGAACGGCCATACCCTGGACGTGGGGGGCTACTACCAGTGGCGGAGCGACGGCGAGCACCACCTTTTCAACCCCCAGACCATCGCGCTACTGCAGACGTCGACGCGCACCGGCGACTATGAACTCTTCCGCCAGTACACGGACCAGATCGACGACCAGACGCGCCTGCTGGGCACGCTGCGCGGCCTGTTCGACTACAAGCAGGCGCAGCCTCCGGTGCCCATCGAGGAGGTGGAGCCGGCCTCGGAGATCGTCAAGCGCTTCTCCACCGGCGCCATGTCCTACGGCTCCATCAGCAAGGAGGCCCACGAGACGCTGGCCATCGCCATGAACCGCATCGGCGGCCGGAGCAATTCGGGCGAGGGGGGCGAGGACCCCGACCGCTACTATCCCGACGAGAACGGCGACTGGCGGAACAGCGCCATCAAGCAGGTGGCCTCGGGCCGGTTCGGGGTAACGAGCAACTACCTGGTCAACGCC
The DNA here is from genome assembly GCA_009835325.1 of Gemmatimonadota bacterium. NCBI lineage: Bacteria > Pseudomonadati > Gemmatimonadota > Gemmatimonadota bacterium. The sequence goes on from VXWP01000039.1 coordinate 46,612, forward strand.
ACGGACCTGCAAATCAAGATGGCCCAGGGCGCGAAGCCCGGGGAAGGCGGCCAGCTGCCGGGCCACAAGGTCTTCGAAGAGATCGCGCGCGTGCGCAAGTCGACCCCCGGTGTGGGGCTCATCTCGCCGCCGCCCCATCACGACATCTACTCCATCGAGGACCTGGCCCAGCTGATCCACGACCTGAAGAGCGCCAACGACCGGGCCCGCATCCACGTCAAGCTCGTGGCCGAGGTGGGCGTGGGCACCGTGGCGGCCGGCGTGTCCAAGGGCAAGGCCGACGTGGTCCTCATCAGCGGGTACGACGGCGGCACCGGCGCCTCGCCGGAATCGTCCATGAAGCACGCGGGCGTGCCCTGGGAACTGGGCGTGGCCGAGACCCAGCAGGTCCTGGTCCAGAACGACCTGCGCGGCCGCATCGTGGTGCAGACCGACGGCCAGCTCAAGACGGGCCGCGACGTGGTCATCGCCTGCATGCTGGGCGCCGAGGAGTTCGGCTTCGCCACGGCCGCCCTGGTGGTGAGCGGCTGCATCATGCTTCGCAAGTGCCACCTGAACACCTGCTCCGTGGGTGTGGCCACCCAGGACGAGGAACTGCGCAAGCGCTTCACGGGCAAGCCCGAGCACGTCATCAACTTCATGATGTTCATCGCCGAGCAGATGCGCGAGCAGATGGCCCAGTTGGGCTTCCGGACGGTGAACGAGATGGTTGGACGCACCGACTGCCTCGACACGCGCGAGGCCATCGACCACTGGAAGGCGAAGGGCCTGGACTTCACCCGGATGCTCGCGCCCGTCGAAGCGCCCGACCGCGTGGCCCGCTACTGCTGCCAGAGCCAGGACCACGGCCTGGAGAAGAAGCTCGACCAGCGGCTTATCGAAATGTCGACCGAGGCCTTGGAGGACCGCCAGCCGGTCGTGCTGCGGCACGCGATACACAACATCGACCGGACGGCCGGCGCCATGCTCAGCGCGGAGGTGTCGCGGCGGCACGGCGAGAAGGGCCTTCCTGAAAACACGATCCGGGCCAGGCTGCACGGGTCGGCCGGCCAGAGTTTCGGCGCCTTCCTGGCACCAGGCATCACCTTCCTCCTGGAAGGCGAATCCAACGACTACACGGGCAAGGGACTGTCCGGCGGCACCATGGCCGTTTTCCCGCCCGAAAACGCGAGTTTCGTGCCCACCGAGAACGTGATCATCGGCAACGTGGCCCTCTACGGCGCAACCGGGGGGCAGGCCTACTTCCGCGGCCGGGCCGGGGAACGGTTCGGCGTGCGGAACAGCGGTGCCGAAACCGTGGTCGAAGGTGTCGGGGATCACGGCTGCGAGTACATGACCGGCGGCCGCGTGGTCGTCATCGGTCCGGTGGGCCGCAACTTCGCCGCGGGCATGAGCGGCGGCGTGGCCTACGTCCTCGACGAGAAAGGCGTCTTCCCCGGATTGTGCAACCAGGAGATGGTGGACCTGGAACCGCTGATCGAGGAAGCGGACGTCGCCGAGGTGCGGCGGCTGATCGAAGCGCACGTGCGGTATACCGGAAGCGACCGGGGCGAGGACGTGCTGGCCCGGTGGTCCGAACTCCGGGACGCCTTCGTCAAGGTCATGCCCGTCGACTATCGCCGCGCACTCAAGGAAATGGCGGAACGGGCGGCGGAAGAGGCCAAGACCAACGGACATCCCGCCGAGACGGTGCCCGAAGTGGTTCCCGTGGGCGTCAACGGTGGCAAGGGATAGCCTTTAATAGACTTATGGGTAAAACAACCGGCTTCATGGAGTACGAACGGGGGACGGCAGGATATCGTGACCCCGTCGAACGCGTCGGCGACTGGGAAGAGTTCGTCCTGCCCATGGCGGAAGATTCGCTGCAAGAGCAGGGCGCTCGCTGCATGGACTGCGGCATCCCTTTCTGCCACACCGGGGTTCCGATGGGCAAGGGACCCGGCGCGTCGGGCTGCCCCCTGAACAACCTCATTCCCGACTGGAACGACCTGGTCTACCGGAACCACTGGAAGGAAGCCCTCCAGCAGCTGCACAAGACCAACAATTTCCCCGAGTTCACCGGGCGGGTCTGCCCCGCGCCCTGCGAGGGTTCCTGCGTCTTAGGCATCAACGCCGATCCGGTCACCATCAAGAGCATCGAGTGCGCCATCGTCGACCGAGGTTTTGAGGAAGGCTGGATCCAGCCCGAGCCGCCGCCGAAGCGGACCGGCAGGAAAGTGGCCGTCATCGGATCCGGGCCCGCCGGCCTGGCCTGCGCCGCCCAGCTCAACCGCGCCGGCCACAGCGTGACGGTCTACGAACGGGCCGACCGGCCGGGCGGACTGCTCATGTACGGCATCCCGAATATGAAGCTCGACAAACAGAAGGTCGTCCAGCGTCGCCTTGACCAGATGACGGCCGAGGGCGTCGAGTTCGTGACCGGCGTCGAGATCGGCAGGGACGTGCCCGCGGCGGACCTGCACAGTGAAAACGACGCCGTGGTGATCTGCACCGGCGCCACCAAACCCAACGACTTCGTGCGCAACGCGCCGGGCCGCGGCCTGGACGGCGTCCATTTCGCCATGGACTTCCTGCACGCGAACACGAAGAGTCTGCTCGACTCCCGTCACGATGACGGGAACTACATCTCGGCGAAGGACATGCACGTGATCGTGCTGGGCGGCGGCGATACGGGGACGGACTGCGTGGGAACGGCTATCCGCCACGGCTGCAGGACGATGAACCAGTTCGACGTGATCCCCAAACCGCCTCCCGAACGCGCGCCGAGCAACCCCTGGCCCCAGTGGCCGGTGGTCTACAAGCTCGACTACGGCCAGGAAGAAGGCAAGGCCCTCTTCGGCGACGACCCCCGTCGCTACGACACCAGCACCGTCGAGTTCATCGACGACGGCCAGGGCCGGGTCAAGGCCCTCCGCACCATCGACCTCGACTGGTCGGTCCCGAGCAATGGGGCGCCCTTCAGTCCGAAGAAGGGCACGGAGCAGGAGTGGCCCGCCGACCTCGTCCTCCTGGCGATGGGCTTCTCCGGTCCCGAAGATCCGGTGATCGAGCAGCTCGAAGTGGAACGGGACGGCCGGTCAAACGCCCAGGCCGAATACGGGAAGTACGCCACGAGTGTGGATAATGTCTTCGCGGCCGGCGACGCCCGTCGCGGCCAGAGCCTTGTAGTCTGGGCCATCCACGAAGGCCGGGGCGCCGCCCGGGAAGTGGACCGCTACCTCATGGGGAGCACGGACCTGCCGTAGGCCGTGCTGCAGTAAGCGGCCCTGTCGTAGGTCCTTCAGTCACGCCGACTTCCTCGACCTCTCCTGCAGATCGTACAGCGACGCGACCTCGTCTTCATAGCGCGGAATGGGGAAATCCGTCATGGTGAAGCGGGCCTGTGAAGCCCGTTCGCCGCGGACCAGCCGGCTGTGCGCCTCGACCTTGTCCGACATGACTCCGCAGTGGATGGGGAAGGCGTCGGCCGCGCGGTAGCTCAAGATGAGCGTCTTACGCGGCCGGTCCGACGAGTTGATGGCCGAAGCGTGGGGCGTCATGGCGCTCATGAAGATCGCCGTGCCCCCGGTGCCTTCCAGTAGCACGGCCTCGGAATCGTCTACGTCCTCCGTGACCTTGCCCCGGAAGAACCCCTCGGTGCTGTGGCTCATCAGTGCTTCCGTGTGGCGCCGGGGAATGACCTTCAGACAGCCGTTCTCCTCGGAGGTGTCGTCGAGGTAGAATAGGATGGACACCGAATCCCGGTTGGTCAGGGGGTAGTAGGACAGGTCCTGGTGCCACTCCACGATGGACCCGATGTTCTGCGGCTTCATGTTGATCTTGCTGTAGTGGAAGAGCAGGTTCGGACCGAAGAGTTGCTCGACGCAGTCCAGCAGAGCGGTCGACTCCGAGAAATCGCGGAAGGGCTGATAGAAAGTGCACGGTTCGTAGATGCGCCGCACCAGCGTGCCGTCCGGTTCCTGGTCCGGTTCCATTTCCATGCGCGCGGCGTCGTGATCCGCCTTCGTGTTTCCATCCGATACACGGTCTATTTCTGACTTCAGGGCCGCGAGATTGTCCCCGGAAATGAAATCCGGGTAGACGACGTATCCCTCGCGGTTGTAATGATCGATTTGATCCGGGGTGAACATGCGTGCCTCCGGGGACGATTACGTGGGGTTTTGGCTATTCGATTATGGGGAGGAAGGTAGGCGGATAGGGGAGGAGCGTCAAGGTCCAAACGGCTCAGGGCACCAGCCACCCCGGCATGTTCGGGATGCCCGCAATTCGGCGCACCATCTGCCGCCGCGAGATGACCACGGTCGCGCGGGAGCGCTCCTCGGTGACCGACGTATCAATCTCCCTGGCGGCCCGCAGGCCCGACTCGAGGGCGCCCTGCATCCACCCCCGATGTCCCGAGGCGTGCTCGCCGGCGAAGTGAATGGGGCCTTCGGGCGATGCCAGTTCCGGATGCTCCGAGAACGGAGGATTGTAACTGGCGAAGGCCGCCCCGATCCAGGGCTGATGCTCCCATGCGAAGTAGGTTCCGTGTTCCGCGACTTCGCGCGTGCCGGGGAACAGGTTATTGAACCGACCGATGAAACCGGGCACGATGGCGCCGGGAGAGGTCGCCGCGATCCTGCGTGCCAGTTCTCCGAACATGTAGGACATCAGAATACCCCGAGGCCCCTCCTGGTTCCAGGTGGGATGCCAGAACTCCGAGTACCCCTCCGCGAACGTCAACCCCCAGCCGTTCAAGCCGTCGTCCTCCCAGACACGCTGCGAATACTGGACGTAAACCCGCGTGACGTCCTGGTAGGATGTGGCTTCGAAGGCCGACTGCTTCGATGCCGAGAGGACGGGATCGAACTCGATCTTGTCGATGACGGGGAGGGGGACCGTGCAGATGAGTTTGCGGCCCCGCAGTTCCTTTGCGGCGGGGCCGTAGGTAGCCGCCACCCCGTTCTCATCCCGGACCACTTTGGTCACCGGCGTACCGGTCCGAACGCGGTCTCCGAGCGCTTCGGCGAAGGCCATCGGCAAGGCATCGATCCCCGCCGGAATCTTGAGCCACGCGTCCCGCCCCCCACTGAGGAACGCTGCCGGTGTCTGCCGCTGGCGGGCCCCCTGATCGTTAACGACGAGGTACTCGCCCTGCTGCGTATAGAAGGGCGAGGTCTCGATGCCGAAGTGGTCGATGTAGCCGAGCGTCAGATCATGCGAGGGCGGGATGCGGGCCGGGCCGGTTTCGGCGATGAGCCCGTCGTCGAAGGGTTCGCGAAGCGTCTGTGCCCGGCCCCCGATTACGTTTGATGCTTCCAGGACCTGGACACCGTGCCCCGCCCGGACCAGCTCATATGCGGCGACCAGTCCGGAAAGGCCGGCGCCCACCACGATCACGTCGACCCGGTCTTCAGGTGGTGGCGTCGGCTCAGGCGCCGGCGGCTCGGTCGGTTCACTTTCGTCCGGACCCGTGACGTTGCTCGAGCAGCCGGTGCCCAGAATTAGTGGGACCAGGACGCCGCTTCCCCGGACGAGAAAGTTCCGGCGGCTGAGCGTTTCCTTTTTCTTGTTGGAAGTCATTTTGTCGAAGGTCATCGACATTCGGTCTCGAGCCGGCGAAAGTTAATGAACGGCTACCGGCCGGCGTCGGACGGATGGAAGGTGTTCCGTCTGCGCGGCACGGAATGGCCCGGTCGTTCGTGAGATCTTTACCTGTTGAATATGGAGTTTAAACGACTACTTCTCTTACTTCAACATTTAAACTAACATATCCACAAAAAGTCGTCGTCACGGATGAGTCTTGCCGCCGACGGATCATTCAGTTTCAATATAGGGCAAGGGGGTCTCGACAAAACCGATGCCATTCGTATCCAATGCCCGCATGTACGCCGTGAGCCCCGAGGCCGAGACTGCGTGGATGGGACTCATCGCCCACGTCGCCGAGGATGCCGGCACGGCGTTCGATTACGTCGCCTACCCGGCACCGCAGCCGCTCGAGAACCTCTGGCGCCGCGACGACCTCGGGTGCGTGCAGATGTGCGGATACCCGATCGCGCTCGACCTTGCCGACGTCGTGCCCCTTGCATCACCCATCCCCGCCGCGACCTGGGCCGGTGGCAAAGCGCTTTCCCGGACCGACCTGATCGTGCGCGACGATGCGCCTTTTCGCACGCTGTCCGACACCTTTGGCGGGACCGTGGGTTGGACGGTCGCCCACTCGCAGTCGGGCTTCAATGCGCTGCGCAATCATCTGCTGCCTTATCGCAGCGAGGACCGCCCTCGCCTTTACCGCCGCTCCGTCGGCCATCTCGTCACGGCACGGCGGGTCCTCGACAGCGTGGCGGACGGGCGTATCGACGTCGGACCTCTGGACGCCTACTGGCACATGTTGGTCAGGAAGTACCTGCCTGGGCTTACAGAGAAAGTCCGCATACTCGAATCGACCGAGACCGTGCCGATGCCGGCATTCGTCGCCGTCCCGGCGATGCCCTCGCACACGGTCGATCGTCTTCGAGAGGCCTTTGCGACAGCCCACACACGGCCCTGGTTTGCCCCGTTCCGAGCATCGCTCCTGATCGAGGGATTTGAGTTAGTGACGCGTGGGGCGTTTCATCGTACTTTGGAATGGGCGCAGGCCGCCGAGGCCGCGGGTTACCTGGAACCCGGGTAAAGCCGGCGACCGAATGCCACGTAAACCGTCCGCCAATCAACCGGCGGCTGCGATCAACCGGCGGCAGCATAAGTTCCGTCCGCCAATCAACCTTGAGCAACCCACCATGAACTACCCTTTCGATCTCGGAACATGGTCCCGAAAAGTCACTACGGAATCGGATGACGCCCAGCGCTGGTTCGACCGCGGGTTGAACTGGACCTACGGCTTCAATCACGAAGAAGCGGTGGACTGCTTCAGGCGTGCGGCCGACGCGGATCCCACCTGCGCGATGGCCTGGTGGGGGATCGCCTATGCGAACGGACCCCACTACAACCGGGCCTGGATCCGATTCACTGAAGCCGAGATCGCCCGGGTCCTGCCGGTTTGCCACGACGCGGTGACGACCGCGGTCTCGCTCGCATGCGATGGGACACCGGCCGAGCAGGCTTTAATCAACGCGCTGGCGAAGCGGTACCGGAATGGCGATGAGCGCGATACCGGGGTGCTGGACGCCTGGCACCGGGATTTCGCCGACGCGATGCGCGACGCCCGCCTGACGCATGAGGATGATCCGGACATCGCCGCCTTCTATTTCGATGCGGCGCTGAACTGCACGCCCCGGCAGCTCTGGGATCTACGCACCGGGCAACCCAACCCGCGTGGCCACACGGCCGAGGTATTGCCGGTGATGGAATCCTGGATGGAGCGGATCGCGCGTGACGGGCCCATCCATCCGGGCATCTGCCACCTGTACATCCATATGCTGGAAATGTCGCCCATGCCGGAGCAAGGACTCAACGCGGCCGACCTGCTGCGCGGGCTGCTGCCCGACGCCGGCCACCTGGAGCACATGTCGGCGCACATCTACGTCCTTTGCGGTGACTGGGCGCAGTCGGTGGTCCAGAGCGAGCGGGCGGTCGCCGCCGACGACAAGTACCTCGCCTATGCCGGTGATCAGAATTTCTACACCACCATGCGGTGTCACGATCTCCATCTCTACATGTACGTGGCCATGTTTCTGGGGCAGTACGGCAAGGCCACCCATGCCGCCGGCCGGATCCGCGCGATGGCCACGCCCGAATTGATCGCCCGAAGCGCGCCCTTCATGGCCTCCATCCTCGATGGTTATTCCGCCATGACCACGCATGTCCTGGTTCGCTTCGGCCGCTGGCACGACCTGATCGCATCACCGGAACCTGATGAGCGCACGCTGCGACCGATCGAAACCGCCATGCACGCCTACGGACAAGGCGTGGCGCACGCGGCCCTCGGTCAGATCGAAGAAGCCGAAGCTGCCCGTGAAACGTTCGACGGGGCCGCGGCTGCGATCCCCGAGGACGCGATCTTCTTGAGCAACACGGTACGCGACATGCTCCGCATCGGGGAGGCCATGCTCGACGGCGAGCTCGAATACCGCAAGGGGAACTACGACCGGGCGTTCGACAGCCTGCGTCTCGCCGTCTCGCGGGACGACGCGCTCAACTACACCGAACCCTGGGCCTGGATGCATCCCCCGCGCCACGCCCTCGGCGCGCTGCTCGCCGAACAGGGCGCGTTCGATGAAGCTGAAGCCGTTTATCGCGCCGATCTCGGCTACGAAGGAAGCCTGCCCCGCTGCTGCCAGCATCCCGACAACGTGTGGGCGCTCCAGGGGCTGTTGGAATGCGTCGAACACGCGGGAGACGCCAACGAGCTACAACTCCTGCGACAGCGGCTGGCGTTCGCCAAGGCCCGCGCCGATATCCCCATTGAAACGTCCTGCTTCTGCCGGTAGGGGGCGGCAATGTGAGAGGGAGGCGACTATGAAGAACATTACATTCAGTGCGGATGAGCACCTGATTGAAGCCGCGCGTCGTAGGGCGTCTTTGGAGAATACGACTTTGAACGAGCAGTTCCGGTTATGGCTGGAGAGTTATGCTGAACGGGTAGAACAGTCTACCGAAGCCATGGAAACCATCCGTGAGGCACAGCGTCGTATTCGCACAGGTGGGCGAAAATTCACTAGAGAAGAGATGAATGAGCGGTTATTACGCTATTGAGTGATTTTACTCAATACAGTAAACGAGAGTGTATTGACCCGAGGCTGTAACCCGAAATCCCGGGTGCTGGCAGTTACCGCCTTCGGTTGTTACGAGCCAGAACCCTCGCAAAATCCCTCTTCTGCCAGTTCCTGTTCCTCGATAGGATCCAGTTTCGCACATTCTCGTGCCAGCCGGACCCGCTTCAGTCTATCCAGCTTATCCGACACGGCCTCCTCAATCACCTGGCTTCTGTTTTCAAATGATTGCTGCATGATTAGTTCATCGAGTTGCTTGACGATTTCCTCGTCCAGTGTAATCGTAATTTTGGATTTCATAACATAATCCACCTGGTATGAAAATAGGTCATACATTCAGATTGTCACGCGCGATGCCTGGTTGGTTCACTGGATGACGGTATTTTCTCCAGAAGTTCCAATTGTGTCGACATCCGTAGATCAGATGACGAAGTATGATTACGGAATGCTTGCCCAGGGTACCGAAATCGGTGTAGGTTTCAGAAGAAAGTCGAGCCGTTGTATCCGGAGCCTGAAGTAATGCGCATCTGGGACCTTCCACCCGAAATCCTGTGCAGACAGCACCTCCTCGGTGAGCACCGGGAGTTGCACGGGCTATGGAATGTTCTCACATTGGGGAAAACAGGATACCGGGAGCATCCGGAGACGAAACGCTGGGTCGGCCGACTCGCGGCGTTGTACGGCCGGCACGAAGCATTGGTTGCGGAGATGCACCGGCGGGGCTACCGGCACAACACGCCACTGGATGATTCGCTTGCTACGGGTCTGAGCGAGCAGGATGTATTGATCGACAGCCTGGATGAACAGATCCGGATGTTAACTGAGAAGCCTTGTCTGTGCCCGATGGCGCCCTGGCCATAGGATCCACCGTCGCTTCATTCCGCCTCTTCATTTGTTCTCCGTTTCGTTTTGCGTCCTCGAAGATAGTTTGGGTGTCTACACGAATTCTCGACCCTCGTTATCCAACGCCCTTCGTACCGCATCGGCCATACCTCTGGGCCGAATAGGAAAGGCATCCAGGGCGGACTCATCGCCTACGATTGTCTCGTTCCGGAGGCTTTCGACGAGTTTCCGTCCGATCTGCGCGTAGACGGGTGTGAACAGGCCGAGCCACAGGCTGGAGAGGCGGGGTGAGAGGACGGGCACGGAGATCAGCAAGCGCTTCAAGCCGCGCTGCCGGGCGTATTCCGTCATGAGATCCCGGTAGGAGGCGCGGTCCGGTCCACCGATTTCGAAAACCTGGCAGCGGTTGAAAACCGTGCCGGAAACGTGGAGTGCGGCAACCAGGTAGTCGAGCACGTCATCGATGGCAATGGGCTGACACTGGGTATGAACCCATTTCGGTGTCAGCATCACCGGGAGTTTCTCTACAAGGGCGCGGATCAATTCAAATGAAAGACTGCCGGAACCGATGATGATGGATGCCCTGAATTCGATCGTCGGCACGCCGGAGTTTCGAAGGATTTCCCCGACTTCCCGCCTGCTTTCCAGGTGGCCGGACAGTGGCTGTCCTTTACCCAGGCCGCCAAGGTAAATGATACGCCCTACCCCGGCCGCAAGTGCCGCCGCCGCAAAGTTCGTCGCAGCCTTTCGATCTTCCAGTGCGAAGTCACCGCCGGACGCCATGGAATGGACCAGGTAGTAGGCCGTCGATACGCCTCGCAGGGCATCCGGCAGTGTTGCCGGTCGCAGCAGGTCGCCGCCTGCTACATCGACATTGTTCGCTGCCAACGAGGACAACGCATCCGGGCGCCGAACGAGACAACGCACCCGGTGTGATCCGTTTACCAGACGCCGAAGCAGCCGGCTCCCGATGTACCCCGTGGCTCCGGTAATGAGGACGGTTTCCGGCTGCGATGAATGCGTTGGCTGGGATCCGGTCATGAACCCTCCGTCCGGATACGCGATCAGCAGGCCTTCAGAACCCGCGCCAACCGGGTATGGCGGCCGACTGTCGAATCCAATCCGCCATCCGCTCCTCGTCAAACTCGCCCTCGTATAGGTCGATCCAGCGCGAGTCCTTGTCCTTGCCGGAGCCGGGCGGAACGGGTCTCAATGCCGCGCCTTGTAAGAACGTCACCTTCACGTAGCGCGTGAATACGTGGTAACTCAGGAACCAGCCTTGATCCTCTATACCGTAGAACGGCGAGTTCCACCTCACGGCCTTGCGCACGCCGGGCACGTTGCAGACGATGAGCTCGTCGAGGCGGCGTCCCACGTCGCTCTTCCAGCCCGGCATGGCCGCGATGTAGGCCTGCACGGGGGCGTCTCCGTCGGCCTTCGCGATTTGGGGGTTGCCGCCCGAGAGGAGGACCGGTTTCGGACCAGCCTCTGTTGCGCCGGCATTGACTACCCCTTTCGGGCCAGCACCTCTCTCACCAGCTTTCGTTGATTTCCTGGAAGACATGCCTGCCACTATGTTCACTCCAGTCCGCGCCTTTTGGCCGTGTGCGGTACCAGGGTCGGCACTTGGTGCTTTAACGTGGTGGCGCCACCTGCTCCTGGCGTCGATGGCGGATCCTGTTCCGAAAAGAAACAGGAGACGGAAGCGGCGTCAAGCGGACTTCCCGGCCGGGTGTAAAAACCAACAATCATGCAATGATCACGCGACAGGCCTGGGCGCATCACCGGTCGCGTTATTGCATTGACACAGGAAAGATCGCCCGCCAGGCCTGAGCGTCCGCACTTCCGTGGTTTTGCGTTGACACCGGTAGAACGCGGTGGGTAATTGGATGGATGCGCGTGGACGAGTGTGGACGAGCGTGGATGAGCGCGGGCGAGCGTGGAAGGACAAGGACGGCCTGCGGGCAGCCTGGGACTAAGGTAAATAGACACGAAGGGTGGCATGATGGATTTCGAATGGATCACCATTGCGCTGGGTGACATCACATGGCTCGCCGTGGCGTTCGCGCTGGGTCTGCTTTCCCGGGCCGTAGGTCTGCCTCCCCTGGTTGGATTCCTCGCTGCGGGATTCGTGCTCAACCTGTTCGGCATCGCCAGCGGGGATGTGCTCCGGAAGCTGGCCGATCTCGGAATAACGCTGCTGTTGTTCGTCGTCGGCCTGAAGCTCAACTTGCGGACCCTGGCGCGACCCCAGGTATGGGCCGTCACCGGCCTGCACATGGCACTGGCCGTGCTGATCCTGGGAACGATCGTCCTTTTGCTCGCCATGCTTAATGCGCCTTCCTTTTCCGATATCGGGATCTACCCGTCGTTGCTGATCGCCTTCGCACTGAGTTTTTCCAGTACGGTCTTCGTCGTGAAGGTCCTGGAG